>NZ_JAMQOL010000066.1:0-41261 GCF_023717965.1 Paractinoplanes hotanensis
CCCCCCCCCCCCCCGCCCCCCCCGGGCCCCCCCGCCCCCCCCCGGGGGGGGGGCCCCCCCCCCCGGGCGGGGCGCCCCCCCCCCCCCCCCCCCGGGGGGGGCCCCCCCGGCCCCCCCACCCCCGGGTTCGTCTTTCAGTCGGTCGCCGGCACCTGCACGGCGGTCAGCACACCGTCACCGAGGTGCAGGTACGCGCGTCCCGGCTGGGCGGTCTGGCCGACGATGCCCCGGGGGATCCGCATGCCGATGAGCTCGCCGTCGGTGATGCTCTGCGGCGCGATCAGCAGGCCGGCGCGATTTCGCTTGAGCTGCGTCAGCCAGCCGGCCAGGCCGAGGCTCAGCGCCTCCGCGTTGCCCGCGACCACCAGGCCCCACCCGTTTCCGGCCGCGCCCCGGGCCAGGGTGTTCAGGTCGCTGTCGATGTCCGACTGAGCCAGCAACTCGGCGTCGTCGACCACCACCGCCCCGGTCTCCTCCGGGAGGCTCTGCAGCATCTTCCGGAAGTCGGCGGCGGCCACCCCGGCGTCCTGAATGACGGAGCACACGCCCGGCGTCCCCGCCAGATCCCGCAGCGGCGAGCGCCGCGGGGCCACCACCAGCAGGCCGGTACCGCGCTCCAGCAACGACCGGGCCACCGTCAGCAGGGCGGTGCTGCGACCCGAACGCGGCGGTCCGCCGATGGCGAACGTCGGGATGTCGACGAAGTCCGGCCCGATCGGAAGGACCTCGTCACCGCCGACACCGACGAACGCCGTCAAAGCACGGCCGTTCTCCGGAGCGAGCCGCCGAGCCTCCGAG
Organism: Paractinoplanes hotanensis; assembly: GCF_023717965.1. Taxonomy (NCBI): domain Bacteria; kingdom Bacillati; phylum Actinomycetota; class Actinomycetes; order Micromonosporales; family Micromonosporaceae; genus Paractinoplanes; species Paractinoplanes hotanensis. The sequence continues at coordinate 799 of NZ_JAMQOL010000066.1, forward strand.
TACGTGATGAGGTCGGGCAGCGCCACGAACCGACGCGGCCGGGCGTACCCGGGCACTCCGGCATCGCGCGCCGTGATCTGCCTGGCCCCCTCGATGAGGGCCGCCGCCTGAGCCTGCCCCGACGTGTCCGGTCCCAGCACGGCGATCTGCGCCTCGGCGTTGTCGGCGAGCCGGATCGCCCGCCCCGGGCCCTGGTCCGGCGGCACGTCCCTGAGGTTGAGGCCGACCAGTGAGTAGTCGGTGCGATCGTTGAGCCGCAGCACCAGTTTCTCCTCGGTGGCGCCGGCGAACCGGCTCGCGCCCAGGACCTTGTCCCCGGCGAGCAGAACGTGGATGCCCACGCCGGCGCCGTCGCGCAGCAGCCGGGCCAGTCGCTCCAAGTAGCTGCCGTTGTCGTAAGTCGCGAAGTCCCGCTCGAACACCTCGAACCGGTCGACGAGCAGCATCAGATGCGGCAACCGCCGCTCCACCGCCGCGCCCCGCCGCTGCTCGGTCAGGTCCGCGACCCCCTGCTCGCCGAACATCGACTGGCGCCGGGTCAGCTCGGTGGTGAACCAGGTCAGCATCCGGTCCAGTCGCTCGAGCTGAAGGCGGTCCACCACGGCGCCGCAGTGCGGCAGCCCGGCCAGTGGCAGGAGGGCGCCGTTGCCGCAGTCGATCGCGTACAGGTGAAGGTCCGCGGTGGAATGCCGGGCCGTCAGCGCGGCCGTGAGCGTGCGCAAGACCTGTGACCGGCCGCTGCGGCTCGACCCGATGAAGAAGGCGTGCCCGGTGCGGTCGACGTCGAACATCAGCGACTCGCGGCTCTGCGCGGCCGGCAGATCGACGATGCCGTAGGCGACCGCTCCCAGGTCACCGGACGCCGCCGGGGCGGGAGCCTGCGGCAGCTCGGCCCACTGCGCCACGTCCGGCAGAGCCGGCAGCCACGGGCTGGGCTGGCGGGGCACACCGGTGCGCTCGGTCGCCGCGACAATCGCCCGGACCAGTTCCTTCAGATCCGTTTCAGCCGGGCCCGCGGAAGCCGCGCCGGAGCCGGGACGCGCGGGGACCGGATCGCCGAGGTCAGCCCAATTCACCTGGGAGACTTCGATGCGTACCTCGTTTGCCCGCTCGCCGAGCACCGGCCGTTTCCCGCCGATGCGCCCGGCTTGGAACGGCAGCAGCGCGGCATACCCGAGACGGGCGTACGCCCGGCCCGGCGTACGCGGTGACAGCTCGCCCGCATCGGGCGCGTCGATGATGTCCCGGCTCTCGCCCTGATCCGTGGTGCGCAGCGCGATCCGCAGGTTGGTGTTGGCCCGGATGTCCGCGGTGACCGCGCCCGACGGCCGCTGCGTCGCCAGCACCAGGTGGATGCCGAGCGACCGGCCGCGCTGCGCGATGTTGACCAGACCGGCGACGAAGTCCGGCAGCTCCCGCACCATCGAGGCGAACTCGTCGATCACCAGCACCAGCCGCGGCATCGGCGGCATGCTCGAGTCCCGGGCCCGGCTTTCCTGGTAGCGCACGATGTCGGAGGCGCCGGCCCGGGCGAGCACGTGCTCGCGCCGGCGCAGTTCCGCGCCGAGCGAGGTCAGTGCCCGCTCCACCAGGTGCGTGTCCAGGTCGGTCACCATGCCCACGGTGTGCGGCAGGTCGGCGCACTCGGCGAAGGCACTGCCGCCTTTGTAGTCCACCAGCACGAACGTCATCTCGTCGGGCCGGTTCGCCACCGCCAGAGTGGCTACGAGGGTCTGCAACAGCTCCGACTTGCCCGCACCGGTCGTTCCCGCGATCAGCGCATGTGGCCCGTCCCGGACCAGGTCGATCGCAAAGGCGCCGTCCATCCCGACGCCGAGGATCGCCTTGGTGCTACGCGGCCGTGCCGCCCAGCCGGCCTCGATCCCCTCGGGCCTCGGCGGTTCCAGGCTGAGCACGTCGAGCAGGCGCGCCGATTGTGGCAGGACCACCTCGTCGCCGTCACCGGTGACGCTCAAGGGGGACAGCCCGCGCGCGACCCGCTCGTACCATCCAGGATTCGGCTCGTCCGCGCGGATACCGGCGATCTGCGCCGCGCGGGCAGTACGGACGGACGCCGCTCCGGCCCCGGCGACCACCACGGCCCGGCATTCCTCGGGCAGCAGCCGCTCCTCCACCTCGAGGCAAAGGACATAGACACCGACGGCCGGACCGTCCCGCAGCACCGTGACCGCGCCGGGCAGGGAGCGCAGACGTCGCGCCCCGTCGAACACGACCAGCACGTCCGGTTCTCCGGTGCCCGCTCCGCGCTGCCCGGCCTCCGCGCGCCCCGCGCCGGCCCGCGATGCGATCAGGCGATTGAGCTCGGCGATACGCCGCGACACCGACTCCATGGTGGTGCCGATCAGCGCGTACGCCTCCTCGCCCTCGGCCCGTACGTGCGGCAGCCAGCGCAACCACGACCAGCGGCGCTCACCTGACGAGTCGGTGAGCACCCTGATCCGCAGATCGTCCGGACTGTGCAGGGCCGCTGCCTGCGCCAAAAGCCACGGCGCGAGGCGGTACAGGCTGTCCCCCGCCACCCCCGCCACCCCGCTCTCACGTACGTCGACGGCGACCGGGACCTGGCCGAGCTCGGGGATGGTGGTCCGCCGGTGCTCGTCCTCGGCCGGGTCCTCGACCCGCACCGCTGACGGCACCGAGCTGGTGCCGACCCGCAGGGTGAGGAAGTCGTCGTCCGCCCAGCGGCGTTCCCACAAGCGTTCGCCGGGCAGCGTGGCGATACGCCCGATGAACGCGGGGTCGGGGTACGCGTACCGGCGGGCACGCTGTTCCTCGAGGACGGCCTCGTCGATCTCTGCCCGCATCCGGGCGAGCTTCTCCTCGTAAGCCTCCATCTGCTCGTCGAAGGTCTGCTGTTTACGGCGCTTGGTGCCGAACAGCGTGAACAGCGCGGCGACGGGGGACGCCAGGGCGAGGAAGATGAACCGCCAGTTGCCGGTGGCGATGATGCCGACCAGCGCGCCGATCGCCGGAGCCAACAGCAGCGACGCCAGCGGGAAGGTGCTCTTCTCCGGCTTGGCCGGTTCGGTCGGCAGCCGGAACTGGCCACCCGGGATCTGCGGGAAGAACCGCGGAGGACGGTTGAACTCCCAGGTGAAGCCGTCAGCGGCCCGGTTCAGCGGGGCCCGCGCCGGCACCCCGACAGCCAGTTCCAGCAGCGTGCCGCCGATCGCCAGTTGCCGGCCCGCCGGCCAGTCCGCGACGCCGTCCAGCACCGTCCCGTCCATCTCCATGGCCGACAGGGCGGTGACCTCGACCTTGCGGTCGGCGGTGACCAGCAGCCGCGCGGCAACCGCGGGAACGTCCCCGGCCAGACGTACCCGGCAGCGGGGTGAGCTCCCGACGTCGTACTCGCCCGGCGGCAGCAGCACGATGCCGCCGGCACTCGGCCCGCCGACCAGCCGAACCTCGACCGCGCCGACCTGACCGGCCGGCGGCCGGGACGGACGGTTCAGGCCGAGTTCGGCGCCGGGACCGAGCCGGGCGTCCGCCAGCGACAACCGCGGGTCGAGGGGGGTGACACCGTGAAACAGCGTTCCCGGGCGGTGGCCCAGAGCGCTCGCCACCTCGGCGGTGAAAGCGCCGACGGAGACACCCGGCTCCGCGTCCACCACCAGAAGCTCCGCCGACGGCGACACGTCGGACGTCAAGCTGACGTTGAGACGCACGTTCGTTTTCTCCTTTCCTCTACAGGCGGCACGCCCGGCGCAGGTCAGCTCCGGGCGTGTCCGATGTGGCGCCGGCTGATCAGCCGAGGCGGGAGCCGAGGTCCTGGTCGGTCGAGGAGAACGCCTCGCCGACCGAGCGGACGTAGTTGCCGATTCCCTGCAGGCCCTGGTTCACCTGGTCGAACCCGCGGGCGAACTCGTCGAAGAACGGCTGGAACTTCTGCTGCGCGGCCGGGGTGCGATAGCCCTGAGCAAGCAGGTTCTGCACCTTGCTGCGAACTTCGGTCAGCTTGTCCTGAAGCTGGGTGAAGTCGTTGAGCAGGGCAGCCGAGGTCTGGGCCGTCTCGTCGCTGTTGACCGCGAAGTCGGGCATGGTGGAACTCCTTCGTCTCTTTCATGGGACACGCCGGCGGGCTGCCGACGCGGGTTATCTAAGGGACTTGCGGGGGAAACCTTGCGGCCCTTCACCGGCGAACCTTTCGCCGGCGGCGAGCACAGCGCCTGCCTTGGCCGCCGCTCCGAGCAAGGCGGCGCCCGGGTCGTCGTCCTCCCCGTCCTCCACCGCGGCCTTGGTGGCCTCCTCGGCGCCGGCGGCCAGCGCGTCCTGCGCCGCGTCGGCCGCGCGCTCCCGGATCTCGTCCGCAGACGTCGAAGCCTCGGACTCCGCCTCGATGACGATCTTCTCGATGTGCAACTCGCCGTCGTCGGGCGCGCCGTCCGCGCCACCGTCCGCCGGGGTGGCGGGAGCACTGCCAGCCGGGACCGCGGCAGCACTGCCAGCCGGGGCCGCGGGAGCACTGCCAGCCGGGACCGCGGCAGCACTGCCAGCCGGGACCGCGGCAGCGGGTGCGGCACTGGCGGAGTCACGGCTGGAGGAGCCGGCCGGGGGACTGCCGTCAGCCGAGCCGAGGACGGGAGGGGGCTGCTGACCCGCGGGTCGCGCAGTGCCGGCCCCTGGTGTTGCCTGCGCGCCGCCGGAACTGCTGGACGCCGCGGGCGACGCCGGCACCGACGTGACGGCAGGGTCGCCTGGAGCCGGGGCGTCGGATTGTTGCGTCACGCCCGAGGACGCCAGCGGGTTCGTGCCCTGCTGCACGCCCGCCACGCCGGACCCAGGGGTTCCCGCGCCGGCAGAGCCCGCACCTGTCGCGCTGCTGGCGGGTTGCGCAGCGTTCGTGCTGCTGGTGGGGTCGGCAGTGAGTGTTGTACTGCTGGGGTCGGCACTCGGCGCATTGCTCGGCGGCTCGGGCGATGCAGCGCCGGCGCCGGCCGGCGTGTCCCCGGGGGCGCCGGACGAATCCGATGTGGGGCCGCTGGTCGCCGGCGTGTCGCCACCGCCCAGGCCTGCCGGTGCCGGTGCCGATCCGGCCGCTTCCGGGGCCGTGCCACCGGCGCCGACCGGAGCGTCAGGCCGGTCCGTACGCTCGAACTTGATGTCGGTGTCCGGCGCGTCGAAGGACTTGCGGAATCCGTCGATCCCACCGTTCACGGCGGCGCCCGCCGCCGCGCCGGCGAAGATGGATGCGGCGTTGAAGCCGTCGGCGTCCTTGTTGGCGGCTTTGTTGAGCCCGACGGTGGCGACCTCCTCGACGACGCCCTGGGTGAACTCTTTCGTCGTGTTGCGGGCGAAGGTGACGGCGCCGGTCCGCGCCGTGGTGGCGCCCTTGATCAGCTTGGCGTTGTCGGCCAGCTCGCCGAAGGCCTTTCCGGAGCCGCGGACGGTGACGGCGAGCTGGGGCGCGGCCTTGCCGGCGAACTTGACGACCGGGCCGAACAACACGGCGGCCGGGACCAGGCTCACCAGGCCCACGAGCAACGTGCCTAACTCGAAATTCCCGTTCGCGGCCTGGACGACGGCCGTGACGACCACCGACACCGCGGCGAGCACCAGGCCGACGACCGGCAGAACCACCGCGACGACGGCGATCAGGATGTCGACGATCAGCCGAGCGATCGGGTTGTTCCGGAAGAAGTCGCCGATGCGCTGGAAGAAGTTGCGCCGGGGCGGCGGCTTGATCGCCTGGGCGGCGGCGTCGTCGAGCTCTCGGTTGCAGCGTGCCGAGGCCGCCTCACGCAACCGCCGGGCGTCCTCGGCGAGCCGGCGAGCGGCGAGAGTCTGTGATTGTGCTTCGAGAACGTCGTTGGCTTGCCGAAGGATCGCGGTGCGTTCCTCGACGGTGGCGGTGGCTGCGGCGCGGGGTACGGGGGCACGCGCGATCGAGGCGACCGATCCCGCCTGGTCCATCGCCGTGTCGATGCGGGTCTGCTGGTCGCGCAGGATCCGGGCGTAGGTCCGATACGCCTGCGCCGCGGTATCGAACGAGTTGACCGTCCGCTGGAGCTTGCCCGGAAGACTGTCGAGCATGTCGCGCAACTTGGTCATGGAATCGCCGCGGGCCCGTGACAGCGAGCCACCGCGGCCGAGCACCCGGAGCGCGGTCTGCGCGTCGTCCCGGATCTCCTCGTATTCCCGGGCCAGTTGGTCGATCTGGTCCGGGTCACCGGGGGTGGGATCCGTGCTCATGCCGAGGATGCCGAATCCTGACGTGTGCCGCCTGGTCACGAGTTTCCTTTCGAACGGGACGACAAGGGGATCAGGACGCGGCGGCCAGCTCGGCGCGGAGGGCCCGGACCGCGTAGTGAGCCCGCGACTTCACGGTTCCGGGCGGAATGCCGATCGACTGCGCCGCTTCCTTGACGGTGCTGCAGCGGTAGTACAGCTCGAAGAGCACGTGCCGGTGTTCCGCGGTGAGGCGGCGCAGAGCGGGCATCAGCACAGCATTGGTGACCACGGCGTCGGCATGGTCCTGGATCGGTCGTTGCAGGCTGTCCCACACCTCGTCGGTCACGGGATGGGCGCGGCGCCCTCGCATCTGGTCGACCGCGACGTTGTGCGCAACCGTCAGCAGCCAGCCACGGACCGATCCTTCGCCGTTGGTCAGCGACTGCCGATGGCGCCAGGCGCGCAGCAACGTCTCCTGGAGGACGTCGTCCGCCATGCCACGGTTGCCGGTCAGACGGCGGGCATACGCACGGACCGGTTCACGGTGGCGCGCAACCAATTCCGCGTATTCGTCCTCGGATGCCATCGCCTCGCTCGGAGTGCGATCCCGTGCGCGGCTGCCCGCGGGCCGGCATGCCGAGGCTGAACCGGCTGTGACGGGCGGAGGTGTCACGTTGTGCCGGTTCGGAACGCTTGTGCGTGGGCTCAGCTCACAGGCTCGCCGGGCCGGCGCCTGTCGTTCACGGTTTGCCGTACTGCCGGCTTCGGCAGCAGGTCTGGAGTCCACACTCACCCGCGGTGACCTTCCCTCGATCAGGGCCCGCTGATCGAACCCGCCACAGACTGAGGGACACCACGTCGGCGATGCTTCGGGAAGATCTGAGGAAATTCTGAGGATGCGTTCCTGACCCGGCGCGAAGCGATGCAGTGGCGGGCGGCAGCGGGCATCTGCGTGAAGACCTCGACCGCCGAAGGGCTACAGTAGTTGCACTAGGAGTGCATAATGCTGTCGCGGCAACGATCAGTGAGCTACCAGTCGATCACCCACCTTCGCACCGAGGCCCTGAGCGAGGCAGTGCTCCAGCCGACAGTTCCCTGGGGCCACCGCACCTGACGCTGCTCGCACCGCTCAGGCCAGCTGCGCCCACACCACTTTGCCGCTCGGGGTCTCCCGGCTGCCCCACGCACGGCTGAGCGCCGCTACGAGCATCAGCCCGCGTCCGCCGGGCTGATGCGGCTCCGGCCGCCGCACCCGCGGCATCCGCCGGCTGGTGTCGAGCACTTCGATGGTCACCGTTCCCAGGTGGCTGACGAGGACGAGTTCGCCACCGGCAGCCGTGTGCTGAACGACGTTGTCGACGAGCTCAGTCACGATCAGCAGCAAGTCGTCGATGAGCTCAGGGGTGTGCTCGCCGGCGAGCAATTCGTGGGCGGCGCGCCGAAGGCCGGCACCATCGTTGCTATTGCTGAACGACAGCCGGAGACGTTTCATGACGCAGGCCCCCGCCCCTCCGAAGCACGTGTCCGCGTCAACGCCAAGAGAGCCCCTGTCACGCCTCTTGACGACATCGAGCACGGTCCGGTCTGCTCTGACCACCGCTCAAGCACTGCATGACCCTTCCGACCGGACATGGCATTCATCTCGCAGTCGTACGACAGCCCTGTGACAAAGGAACACCACGCTGAGGTGGGTGGCCTCACCGCTTGGCCGGTATCCGATCCGTCGCAGAAACGTCACGAAGTGGCGGTTCGATCTCCATGTCCGGGCGCGACGTTCGAGGGGTGAGAGCCGGAACCGGACGCTCCTGAGGAGAACATCGTGCTTGTCATCTCGAACAAGGCCGTCGCCACAATTCGCCGCCTGCTCGCCCGGCCGGGCGTACCGGAAGACTGCGGCCTGCGCATCCAGAAGGCAGCCGACCCCAGGAGACTGCGCATCCTTCTCGTCTCCGCTCCCACCGCCGGCGATTTCATCCACGACGCGGAAGGCGCGCGGCTCTACGTCGCCGAGGAGGTTGCCGGTCGCGTCCAGGATCAGACGCTCGACGCCACGCGCAGCGAGGCGGGGCGGGTGCAATTCGTTCTTGACCACGTGTCCGCTCCGCGGATGCGGCGGGACGATAACCAACTGGACCTGTCATCGGACGGCGCATTGCTTTCCGTGTGACTGCGTTCGAACCGAGCCGAACATCACTTCGTCGACGGGCCTCATGGCTCGTCGTCAGGTGCCGGGGACACGGCGTTCCCGGTCTGAGCCCCGGCGCCGCCACCACCGGCAAGGCGGACGGCGATCACGACAGCGACGACCACGATCGGAACGGCGACCAACGCGCCGCGCCAGCCCCACACGACCATCAGGACGGACAGTCCGGCCCACGCGATCGCGGCCACGACGACCAAAGCCACCTGGGCCGCCTTGTTCCACGCGAGGGGGGTGCGGGTCGCCTCGCCGAAAGAAGGATCCCCGGCAACCAGGTGGGTGACAATCTCGTCGAACTTGGGGTCGCGGCGCTCGCCCTCCACTTTCCTGCTCACCATCCTCCGACCGGCTGAACCACTTCGTAGCTGTGCTTCAGAATCACGGCGCTGTGCTTCAGAATCACGGCGCGACAGTCAGCCGGTTACAGACGTCGTAGACCTCCGGAACCGCCCAGGCTACGACGCCGGCGGCCAGCCGCACCTCTTCCGACTCCACCTCGCCGAGCAGAATGACCACTCGATTCTGGACTACCACTTCCAGCCGGCGCCCGCGCACCTCCATGCCGCATGCCAGCGCGGCGGCAACGCTGTCGACGATGCGGATGTCGGCCTCGATGAGCTCTCGAGAAGGCAGCGTAGGGGCTTCGTCCTCGTCGTACGAGGACCAGTCGTCGGGGTCGGAGCCGTACGGTGTCACCGGATCATCACCGTCCGCCGCCCGTAGCGGGAAGGGCCGCCGTGCGCAGCCACGTGACGGCCGACTCGCAGTCCTCGAACGAGGAGAACCGGCTGTCCCCGCCGAGCGCCGCCCTGAGGGAACGGGACGGCGCCACCAGACACAGCCGGGTGCCGCGGCCGTGACCACGTCGACGAGCCCGCATGAGCACATCCAGTCCGGCCGGTGCGATCTCAGGAGCGGCCGACACGTCCAGGACCACCCCGGGGTGATGATCGACAGCCCACGTCAGACTGTCTCGCAGTCCCCGGGCGATCGTGGCGTCGATGTCGCCGCGCAACGTCAGGATCGCCACGTCGCCGGACTCGGCCAACGCGATCCGGCTGCGGTGGGACTCACTGTGCGAGACCTTGTGCACTACGTTCCTCTCGGCGCGCCTCCTGCTTACCGGACCAGAGTGGCGGAGTCGCACAGCAACTACCTCACCAGCGCATGACGGTCCTATGACAGTGCGGGCATTTGCCGTCCCGTCATGGGCTCGGTGTGCTGGTGAGGGTCCAGGCAGTCGTGGCGGTGGCGCTCGAGGCCCCGTCGGCCGGCGACGAGATGTCGCGGGACTGTCATGCGACCGCGCCGTCGATGCGAAACAAGGAGCGGATCTTGGTGGAGGAAGAAGCCGACGGAGTATTCGACTGAAAGAGCGTCGACAATGACAGTGCTGGCCGGGCGGTACCGCCTGGGCGCGGTGATCGCGCGAGGCGGGATGGCCGTGGTGCACCACGCCGACGACGACGTGCTCAAACGGCCAGTGGCGGTGAAGACGCTGGACCGTGGCAGCGCGATGGATGACATGCGGCGCACGGCGGTGCGCCGGGAGGCCCTGACGGCCGCCGGTCTCGTCCACCCGAACATCGTCCGCCTCCTCGACTACGGCGAGTCCAACGCGGACGCGGACACCGCGAGGTTGCCGTTCCTGGTCATGGAGCTCGTTGCCGGCGGGACCCTCTCAGCCCGGCTGGCCGAGGGCGGGGCGATGCCGGTGCGTGAGGCTGCCCGGGTGTGTGCGCAGATCGCCGCCGGCCTTGCCGCCGCGCACAACAACGGGCTGGTGCATCACGACGTCAAACCCGGCAACATCATGATGGCCCGGGCCGGGGCCAAACTGGCGGACTTCGGTATGGCGCGCCGGGCCGGCGAGACGACGATCGACCGCAGCGGGTATGTCTGGGGCACGCCGGCATACCTGGCGCCGGAGCAGTTCTACGACCAGCCGACCACCCCCGCCGTGGATGTCTATGCCCTCGGGCTCGTGATGCGCGCCTGCCTGACCGGCCAACCGGCATGGCCGGGCAGGACCGTCGAGCAGGTCCTGCTCGCACGCGCCTGCACCCCGGTTCCCCGGCTGCCGGACGGCAACCGGGTACCGGACGGGCTCGTCCGCCTCTACCAGAGTTGTCTGGCCCGGGTGCCGGCCGATCGCCCCTCGGCGCGTCGCGTCGCGCGACTACTCACCGACGCTGCCGAAGGCCGGCCGCTGCCACACCGCCACAAGTCCTTCATAGGCCGGGCTCTCACGCGGACCGGCCCATGGAATCAGCATCGATCACAGAAGTCGTAACGGGCACGTCTCCCCCGCCTGGGCGAGCTCTCTGTGGGCGATGCAGACGGAATCGGCGATGTCGGCTGCCGCGTCATTGCTCAGAATCGCCGCGGCCGTCGTCCAAGGCTCGGAACCGGTGGGCCGGACGGGCTTCGGGAGTGGCTCGAGAACATCCGCCAGGCCAGCCAGCAATGATAGCGGGGGGTGCACCGTGCTCGAACCGGTGACCCCGTTCCCCGCCGTCTCATGTGTGCCGCGTCTCGCCGTACCGTAAATGCCTGACGACGGCCGGCTCCGGCGACAGCGCACTGAGCGCTTGCGGCACGGAGTCGAAGACGGTGACAGCTTGCCGGCTGGCTCGGAGCCGGCGTCGCAGCAACAACGGTGGCGCCGCGAACACCAGGGCGCCGCCGTGACGCTGGGCGGCGCCGCTGCCGGCCAGCAAAGTCCGCAGGCCGAGGGATTCCACCGTTCCTGCCCGCGACAGATCCACAATGATCCACGCGCACTGCGTCAACGCTGCCTGCAGCGCCACTCGCAGTTCGGGAACTGTGGACACTTCCACATCGCCGGTGATTCGCAGCAGGCATGCCCCGTCAAGACCGAGCAGTGTCACCCGTTTGCTTACCGGAACAATCGTCACGCGGGCCCTCCCCTTCGCACCCGAGACGCACCGCGCCAAGCGATCTGGGCGGTGTCTGGTGCACGCCCAGCCTCACGCCCGGACATGGCAACGAACACGCGACGGTATGACGGATGGATGACACGCGCCGATTTGTGCTCCTGGTCGGCCGGCAGAAGCGCGACGACGAGGAGGCCGGCCGCGCCGAGCTGATCCACTCGGCGCCGGTGGGCCGCCGCGCTGCACTGGCCGCCGCGTTCGCCCTCACCGGGCCGGCCTGCCGGTCAGCGGGTCAGAGGGGTGGAGGGCGGCACGCCTGGCGGCCATCGCGCCCATTGTCACGACGCCGACGGCGGCGAAGAAGAGCTGCATGGCGACGCTGGATCCGCCGCCGGACGGCTCGGCGCCGACGGCGCGCACCGCGAGACTGCCGGCCAGGGCAGCGACCACACCGATCACCATGGGGAGCCAGACCGGCACGTTTCGCCAGCGCGGCACCAGGCGGCCGGCGAGGCCGACCACCGTGCCGGCGACCACGGCCGAGATCAAACCTGCGAGCACGAGCTGTCTCCCAACGCGATACCCCTGTGACACTTCGGCTCGTTCGACATACCTCAGCCTCGATCTCCGCCATGGCGAGGTTCCGGCGAGCCGACAACAGTTTCATGACGAGCCGGTAGTACGCCTGCCGAGTGCTGGACATCCAGGGTGACGGGTTCCGGCGGCAACTGACACCGAACTGTCACGGCAAGGTGCGGCGACTTTCACATCGGGGCGCAAACGTGGCGCCGAGTGACCGAGTCATGAGCCCTCAGGAGGAAATCGTGCTGTTCGCCCTTTCGAGAGGAGCTGTCCTCGCCGTCCGCCACCTGGCCGCGATGCGGGACGCCCCGCCCGGTGCGAGCCTGCGCATCTCGCCCGGCTCAACGGCGGAAGCCCTCCGTCTGTCCCTGGCCGGGCGACCCCATCCCGGCGACCGAGTGCATGATGCCGACGAGCAGCTGCAGGTCTTCGTCGCCGAGGAGGCCGAGTCCCTGCTGAAGGGCAGGACTCTCGATGCCCGGATCGACGAGGCCGGACAGGTGCAGTTCTCGCTCCTGCCGCCGGAGCAGTGACCCGCCGGACGGTACGGCCGGGTTACAGCGTGGCGAACGGCAGGCGACCGGTGTGATCGATTCCCGGAGGCAAAGCGGGCGATCCGGATGTCATCCGACTGTCACGAACCAGGGGATGTTCCGCCGATTTCGACCAGCACTCTGGAATCCTCACCGCAGGCGAAGGACACCGCTCATGACCATCAGCAGCCTGATCACCGCCCTGGCCGTCGGGACAACCTTCGGCCTCGGCGGGTGGTGGCTCATCCCGGCCGGCCGCAGCGTCCCGTTCTGGGTACCGCTGGCCGTGGCCGTCAGCGCCGCGATGCTGGCCACCGTCGTCGTCCGCCTCGCCGGCATCGACACCTCCGGCGTGACTGCCGTCGAGGTGGTCGTGCAGATGGTCTTCGCCGGCACCGGCGTCGGACTGGTGGCGGCGACCGCCGACCGGCGGTTCGACGGCGCCGGCCGATCCCGGTGACGGTCGTGCCGGCGGGCGACCGCACCGCCCTGGTCATCTGCGACCAGTGCGGCAGAGAGGACACCACCGTCGACGCGACGTCCGACGGTGAACTGGTGTGGCCGATGGTCGCCCAGCTCGGCTGGACCGGCTCGGCATTCTCCACCGGACCGCATCGGTGCCCGGGGTGCAGCTCCGGCACGCCTCCTCCGCCCGAGCCGACGGCCCGGCCCCGCACCCACGGCGCCTCGTACGACGTGCGGACCCTCGGCCCCGCCGCCGTCATCACGCCGTTGACCGATTTCGACGCCGACCTCGCCGAGTCTCTGCGCGACGATCTGATGGCGGCCGCCGCCACCCACCCGCACGTGCTCGTGGATCTGCACGCCGTCGAGTTTCTCGACTCCACCGCTCTCGGGCTGCTGGTACGCGGGCGGCAGGAGGCTCGGCAGCACGGAGCGACCTTCGACCTGTCGGAGCCGTCCCGCTTCGTTCTGACGGTGCTGCACACCATGCGGCTGGAGGGTGTCTTCCGGATCTTTCCCGACCAGCAGGCGGCGCTGGAGGTGCTCGGCGCACCGCATCCCGATTCACCAGCGCTGTCCGATCGTCCTGCCGACTGACGGCCCTCCGCCGCCGAGACGGGTGGCGGTCCATCAGTCACGCTTCTTCCCGGACCTGTCGACGGCCTCGGTCACCTCAACGGCGGGTGTGCTGGGCGGCGGAGTCCGCCGATGTCCGCGTCGTCGTGCCGCTGAGCAGCCGGGCCGAGTTGACCAGGCCCACGAGGCTGAACGCCTGCGGTGTGTTGCCGAGCTGACGCCCGGAGGCCGGGTCGTACTCCTCGGCCAGCATGCCGACGTCGTTGCGCAAGCCCAGCAGCTGGTCGAACAGCCGCTCGGCGTCATCGCGGCGGCCACCGGCGTACAACGCGTCCACCAGCCAGAACGTGCACGCCAGGAAGGCGCCCTCGGTGCCCGGCAGACCGTCCACATTGTCGTGCTCCGGTCGATAGCGCAGCACGAAGCCGCCCTGGCACAGGTCCCGCTGGACGGCCTCCACCGTGCCGACAACGCGCGGATCGGTGCCGGGCAGGAAGCCGACCCGCGGGATGAGCAGGAGTGCGGCGTCCAGCGCCGCGGAGCCGTACGACTGGGTGAAGGTGTTGCGGTCGGTGTCGAAGCCCTGGGCACAGACCTCGGCGTGAATCTCGGCACGCAACGTCCGCCACCGGTCCGCCGGACCGTCCAGGCCGTGGTGGTCGACCGCGGTGACAGCCCGGTCGAAGCCGGCCCACGCCATGATCTTGGAGTGCACGAACTGCCGCCGTTCTCCGCGGACCTCCCACAGGCTGTTGTCCGGCTGCCGCCAATTTCCCTCGAGGAAGTCGAGCAATGCCCGTTGCAGGTCCCATCCGGCGTCCGTGGCGGCGATGCCGGCTTCCCTGGTCAGGTGCAGGCCGTCCAGCACCTCGCCCCACACGTCCAGCTGCAACTGCCCGGCAGCGGCGTTGCCGACCCGGACCGGCTGGGCGCCCTCGTAGCCACTGAGCCAGTCGAGCGTGTATTCGGGCAGCCTGCGGGTGCCGTCGAGTCCGTACATGATCTGCAGGTCGGCCGGATCGCCGGCAACCGCCCGGAGCAGCCACTCCCGCCAGGCTTTGGCCTCGGCGACATAGCCGGTGCCGAGCAGCGCCTGCAGGGTGAACGTGGCGTCGCGTAGCCAGCAGTACCGGTAGTCCCAGTTGCGCGAACCGCCCAGTTGCTCGGGCAGGGAGGTCGTCGCAGCGGCGAGGAGACCGCCGGTCGGGGCGTACGTCAGGGCCTTGAGCAGGATCAGCGATCGCCGGACCGCGTCGGGCCACCGGCCGTCGTAGTCGCAGCGGCCGATCCAATCTTCCCAGTACCGCTGGGTCCGGCTCAGCGCCGGGAAGGGATCGACCGGTTGGGGCTGCGGCAGGTGCGAGAGCTGATGCGTGAGGACGAACGGGACCCGCTCCCCCTCCCGAACGGTGAAGTCCGCGACTGTGGCCCGATCCCGGCCGTCCAGCGTGACGTCGGTGCGCAACCAGACCGCGTCAGGACCCGCGATCGCCGCCAGATCGCGGTCACTCGTACGGACCCACGGCACGACGCGGCCGTAGTCGAAGCGCAGGACCAGGTCCATATGGATCGGCACGGCGCCGGACACGCCTTCGACGATGCGGACGAGGTCGGCGGCTTCGCCCCGTGGCGGCATGAAGTCGATGACCCGGACGATGCCGTCGGCGGTTCGCCACTCCGTCTCCAGCACCAGCGTGTCACCGCGATAGCGCCGGCTCGTGGACGCGCCGGCGCCGACCGGCGCGATGCGCCAGCGACCCGCCGACTCGTCGGCGAGCAGGGCCGCGAAGCAGGCGGCCGAGTCGAACCGGGGCAGGCACAGCCAGTCGATGGAGCCGTCCCGGCCGACCAGCGCGGCCGACTGCAGGTCTCCGATGAGCGCGTAGTCCTCGATCAGTCCGGTCATGGCGACTCCTCCGCTCAGGCGGTCAGGTCGAGGACGACCTTGATGTCGTCGGATCGTGCTTCGAGGGCCTCGGCGAAGCTGTCCAGCGGCAGCCGCCGGGTGATCAGCCGGGACAACCAGCCGATGTCGGCCTTGGCCAGGGCGTCGGCTGCGGCGGCGTAGTGGCTCAGGTTGGCGTTGACCGAGCCGACGACGACGTCGTTCTCCAGCACCATGTCGCGGTTGGCCGCGCCGACGTCCACCGAGATCTTGCGGCCGACCGGTGAGACCCCGGTGAGACAGACGATCCCGTACGAGGCGGTGCTCGCCATCGCTTCGAACACGAGCGGCGAGACCCCGGTCGCCTCGAGGATCACATCGGGTTCGGCCCGCGCCGTCGCGTCGTCGATGCCGGAGGAGTGGTACTGCGCGCCCAGGGCTCTGACCGCTTCCGGTTTGGGCCCGTCGGTGGCGAGATCCAGCACATGCACCTCGAGCCCCCGCTGCGCCCCGAGCAGCGCGGCCAGCAGACCGATCGGGCCGGCCCCGGTGACCAGGACCCGCTCGGGCTGGAACCAGGACCGGGCGCCCACCTTCTCGATCTGTTCCCAGGCCTTGGCGACCACGGTGGCGGGTTCCATCAGCACGCCGACGGCGGCCAGCCGCGGGTCGAGCTTCACCGCGTAGCCGGTATCGACCGTCCACAGCTCGCTGCCGTACCCGTCGATCTCTTTGATGCCACGCTCGGTGTACCGGCCGTTGCGGCACATGTCGAACTCGCCGTGGGCACACGCCCCGCACGGGACCGGGTCCGGGCGGCGCACCACGCCGACGACCAGGTCACCGGGCGCGAAGCTGCTGTCCGGCGGAGCCGTGTGCACGCGTCCCAGCGATTCGTGGCCGAGAACGAGCCGATCGCGGCCGGGCGGCGCCCACCCGTACTCACCGGCGGCAATCTCGCGATCCGTGCCGCAGATGCCCAACGCCAATCCTTCGACCAGCATCTCGCCCGAGCCCGGCTCGGGGTCGGGCACCTCGAGGACTTCGGCCGATCCCGCCTTGAGCGGCTGTACGGTCAACGCTCGCATGGCGGTCTCCTCCTCAAGACGGGCGGACCTGCTCGTCGCTACCCGGCCGGGGAAGGCCCAAACGTGCCGAGGCGCCTTCCATGTCCCGCGGTGCAGTTCGCGGAAGGATTTCGAATCAGCTGTCGCCCTCCGAGCGCGGGGAACCGGACGACCATGACGCCGCGTCCCAGGGGGATGACGAAAACTTTCGCGTCGTTTGCGCTACTGCTGACCATCGTCGTCGCTGGGATCAGCGGCTGCGCCACGCCGAAGATCAGTCCGCCGATCGCTCGCCACACGAGTCCCGCTGCCGCCGGCCCTTCCGCTACCGGCGATGTCCTGCCGCTGGATTTCTCCCGTACGGGAGGCTTGGCCGGCGTCGACGAGCAGCTGCACGTCGAGATCGACGGAACGGTCACCAGCTCGCACCAGAACCGGTTTCGACTCGGCGCCGACCGGCTCGCCGAACTCAAGCAGGTGCTGGCCGACCCCGTCCTGAAAGCCCCGGTCTCCAGGTCCGCTTCCGGGCCCGTCTGCTCCGACGGGTACATCTACCGCGTTCACACACCGTCATGGTCGAGAACCGCCGACGACTGCTCGCCGGACCAGCCTGCGTTCGACCGGGTCGTGCAGCTGCTTCTGCCCCTCGTGCACAGCAACCCCGACGAAACACCTCGACCATCGCGCTCGTCTCGCTGAAGCCGTTGGCCGACGAAGGCTCCGACCCAGGTACCGAGCCGTCACCGCAATGACACGGGACGGTGCAGCAGCCGCACAACTGCCGTCGCACCCTGAACAGGAGAGGCCGCCGGCAGGGGCCTCGTCGTTCTTCCGACCAGCAGACAGGCGGTTCAGCAATGAGTGACAACGCAGGCACGGACGTCACCCGCACCGGCAGCATTCATCTGGGAGTCGCCCAACGAACCATCGGTACATACGACGACTACCCGTCGGCATGCCGGGCGGTCGAGCGGTTGCGGGACGGCGACTTCTCCGTCGAACAGACGACCATCATGGCCGCCGGCCTGCACACGGTGGACCGGGAGCAAGGGCAGGTGTCGACGCCCGACGTCACCCGGCGCGGCGCCGTCTCCGGGATGTTGATCGGCGCGGCGGTCGGCTACATGCTCGGACTGTTCGACTTGACCGAGACCTCGTTGGCCCTGCCGTGGTTGATTGTCAACGCCGCGATTCTGGGCGCGGTGCTCGGCGCCGCGGTCGCGCTGCTCGGCTACGTCATCACGCAAGGCCGCCGCTCTTTCGTGGCGAATCAGCCCGTCCGCGCCGATCGCTACCACATCGTCGTGGACGCTGACTTCGCCGATCGCGCGGTCCGTCTCCTACGCGACGCCAAAGCGACACAGGCGACATCCGACACCACGATTTCCGCCAGGAGATCTCCCGCCTGAAGATCGCTGCTCGGGTGTCAGGTGGGCTGGTGGACGACTTCTGGAGCGTCGGTGTCCAGCGGCACCGCCGGGCCCGGCACCAGCCCCAACTGCACCGCGGGCCGGGAGCTGACGGCGGTGAACAGCCAGTCGGCCACAGTGCGCAGCCGGTTGGCAGGCAGCGCGGTCAGGTGGTAGCCGCGGGTGACGATCCGCGCCGGAAGCCCGGAGAGCGGCACGTGCAGCGGGTTCGCCGCCGCTTGCCAACCGCCGAGGTCCACCACGAACCCCAGGTCACGATGCCGGTACGGCTTGCGCTCACCCACGCCGTACGAGGCGGCGATGTTGTGGCCGGCCAGCCGGCCCTGGCGAACGGCGTGCTGGGCGGTCATCGGCGTGGGACGGCCGGGGTTCGCGGGGTCGGGCACCGCGGCGGCGTCCCCGCACGCCAGAATCTCGGGATGTCCGGGCACGGCGAGATATTCGTCGACCTGCAAGCGGCCCTTGGTCAGGGGCAGGCCGGTGCTCTGCGCCAGCGGGTCGGGACGCACGCCGACGCACCAGACGAGCGTGTGCGACGCGACGAAACGGTCGTCGGTGAGCTTGACCCCGGTGGCGGTAGCCTCGGCCACCGACGTACCCATGTTCACCTCGATGCCCCGGTCGCGCAGCACCCGCTCGGCAGTGGCCGACAACCGTTCATCCATACCCGGCAACACATGGTCGGCGGTGTCCAGCAGCAGCCACTGCGGCCGGACCCCGGCCAGGCGCGGATGCCGGCTCAGCACGTCATGGGTCAGCAACTGGATCTGGGCGACGACCTCCGTACCCGTGTAGCCCGCCCCGACCACCACGAACGTGAGCCGGGCCGCCCGCTCGTCCGGGTCCTCGGCCGCGTCGGCCATCTCGATCTGCCGGACGACGTGGTCGCGCAGGTGCAGCGCCTCGGGGATGCCCCGGAAGCCGCGGGCATTCTCCGCCACACCGGGAATGGGTAGCAGCTTGTTGACGCTGCCCGCCGCAAGCACCAGCCGGTGATAGCCGATCGTCCTCTGCTCGCCCTCCGGCCCGGTGTAGGAAACCGTCCTCGCGGCGGCGTCGACGCCGCCGGCCTGTCCCAGCACGAGCCGAGCACCTGGCAGGGCGTCGGTGAGCGGCACGGTGACCCGGCGCGGGTCCAGCACTCCCCCGGCGACCTCGGGCAGCAGCGGAAGGTAGAGGAAGTAGTCGGTGGGATTGAGCAGGACCACCTCAGCGGCTCCGCGCGCCTTGCGCAGCAGGGTCCGGGCCGCTGCGAAACCGGCGAACCCGGCGCCGACGATGACAATGCGCGCACGCGACATTTCGCACCTCGATCTCGTGGTCGTCTCCTCGAGGTCGCCTACCCGATCAGGGCAAGCGAAAACTGGCGGCTATGTGATCCTCCGGCACCGAACCGCATTCGTCCGGTTAGCGCCACGGATGTATGGGTAGGCGCGTGCTCCACGGGCCGGACTCGGGTCGCGGACCGGACGGAAATGTCGCGGACCGGAAGGAATGCACGTGCAGGCGCTGGGAGTCGTGATCGCCATGGCGGGTGTGGCGGCGTCCGTCGTGGTCGTCGTCTATCTCGTGCACCGGCTCACCGCGGTCGCCGCGGAACCGCTGCGAGCCGGGCCCTTCCTGTCCGGGGAACGCCCGGCGCAGCATGCGGTCTCGCGTTTTCACGTGCGCTGGTACGCGCTGACGATGCTGTTCCTGGCCTTCGACGTCGAAATGCTGTTCATGTACCCGTGGGCGCTGGTCGTCGCGCAGGCCGGTGCCAAGGCAGTGGTCGAGATGTTCGCGTTCCTCGGCGTGCTGATGGCCGGCGTGGTCTACGCCTGGCGGGAGGGTGCGCTGCGATGGTCCTGAGCGCACGGTTGGCGCGATGGGCGGCCCGCCGCCCTCATGCGATGCTCGCCGTGGCGCCAGGAGCGACGGCGGCGCGGCTCGCGGTCGAACGCGAGCTGACAGCGCTCGGCGGCGTGGTCGCGGTCAGTGCGGCCGACGCCGATCTGCTGATCATCATCGGCGAACCGGGGGCGGAGCTGGCCGACGCGCACGAGGATGTGTGGCGGCAGCTGCCCGGTCCCCGTGCGCGCGCGCACGTCGTGCGGCCGGACGAGGCACGGACCGTTCTGGCCGCGGCGACGACCCAGCTGTGTGACCCACGGCAGGCGCAGCAGGCAGGGCAACGACACGACGAGTGGCAAACCACGGACCTGGGCGGCGCCCACGGCGACGATGGCATGCAGATGCCGGGCGGTCTGATGATGGCCGATCGCAGCCCCGACCGCGACGGACTCGGGCTGGACGCGCTGCGAGTGTCCTGGGGGCCGGTGCTGGTGGACTGGCCGGCCGGCCTCGTGATGAACCTGACCCTGCAGGGTGACCTCGTCCAGCAGGCCGAGGCCCGCGTGCTGCCCGCGGCAGGCTCGCCGGCAGAGTCGTTCTGGGATGCCGGTGCGAGCGCGCAGCGGCATGCGGCCGCGCACCTGGATTCACTGGGACGACTGCTCTCGGTGGCGGGCTGGCAGGGTATGGC
Source organism: Paractinoplanes hotanensis (assembly GCF_023717965.1). Lineage (NCBI taxonomy): Bacteria > Bacillati > Actinomycetota > Actinomycetes > Micromonosporales > Micromonosporaceae > Paractinoplanes > Paractinoplanes hotanensis. The sequence continues at coordinate 21,150 of NZ_JAMQOL010000066.1, forward strand.
GCATCGGGGGTACGCCGACTGCGCGACGACATCTTGGCGGACGCCGCGGCCGGCGGGTCGCTGGCCGAACTGAACCGGATCGGGCGGCGGATGCGGCGCTCGCGGACGCTGCGATGGGCCACGGACGGGCTCGGCGTTCTCACCGAGGATGTGATCCGGCAGGCGGGTTTGAGCGGTCCGGCAGCGCGCTCGGCCGCTGCGGGAGTGGATCGCCGGATGCATCGCCGGCGTCGCGCTGGCCGCCTCCCTGATCGCCGGCGCGACGGCCGCGGCGATGCCGGCCCAGATGGTCTACGCCCATTCGTACGCCATCGACACCGCCACCTCCACCGCGCGCGTCGTCGTGCCCGCGGCTGCCCTGCTGATCATCGCCTTGTCCTGGGCGCGGGTGGCGGGCGACCGCCGGCAGAGCGAGTTCTTCGTCCTCGTCCTGCTCGCGTCGCTCGGCGCGGTGCTGCTGTCCGGCGCATCCGACCTGCTCGTGCTCGCCGTGGCTTACCTGCTCGCCACCATCCCCCTGTACGGACTCGCCGGCTGGGCCCGCGACAGCAACGGCGCCGAGGCAGCGCTCAAGCTCTACCTGATGGGCGCCCTCACCGGCGTCGTCATGCTGGCCGGAGTCACTCTGCTGTACGCGGGGGCGGGCGCGACCCGTTATGACGAAATGCTGCCCGGACTGCCGGCGGCGCCCAGAGGCCTCGTCGCGGTCGGCGTGGTGACCCTGCTGGCCGGGTTGCTCTTCAAGGCCGGCGCCGTGCCGGTGCACTTCTGGGTGCCCGATGCCGTCCAAGGATCCACCACCGGCGCGGCGGCGCTGCTGACCACCGTGCCGAAGATCGGCGCTCTCATCGCCGCCTACCGCGTGCTGACCGTCGTCCCCGCTGACAGTCACTGGCCGGTCCTGCTGGCGATTGTCGCCGCGGCCACCATGACACTGGGCAACCTCGCCGCCTTCACCCAGACCGTCCCGCAGCGACTGCTCGCCTATTCCACCATCAGCCAGGTCGGATACCTGCTCATGGCCGTCGCGGTCGCCGGCGACACCGGCCGGGCGCTGCCGGCCCTGCTCCTTTACCTCACCGGCTATGCGGTCACCAACATCGGCGCGTTCGCCGTCGTCGCCGCCCTGCCCGGGCGGAGAACCCTGGACGATTATCAAGCGCTCGCCCGGCGGCAGCCCTGGCTGACCGCGGCCCTCGTCATTTGCCTGCTCGGCCTGGTCGGCACGCCACCGACAGCCGTATTCGTCGGCAAACTCACCGTCTTCTCCGCGGCCTGGGACGGCGGCATGGGCTGGCTCGTCGTGCTCGCCGCCGCCAATACGGTGGCGAGCCTGTTCTACTACCTGCGCTGGTTACGTCCCGCCTTCACCGGCCGGGCCGGCCACTTCACCACTGAGCAAGACCGGACACGACCGGCGACCGTGGTAGCGGTGGCCACCGCAGCTGTGACGGTGGCACTCGGTGCAGCCGCCGGCCCTCTGATCGATGCCGTCAGCAACGGCGTCACTGTCTCGGCGCCGTAGCAGGACATCGGAGGACTCGACGTGCCCCGGCCCGGCTCGAAGCGCCGGGTGCCGCCGCGACTCGGTCGATGCCGTGCGTGTGCCCGGCCAGGGTGCTGCATCTGCCCGTTCGGCCCGGTCGATGCGCGCCGATACCTTCCGGGCGCGCATTCCTGCCGATGCTGCTGTCGGCCGAGCTCACCATCGGAACGGTGGGCGGCCGGGGAGCCTCACCGTCACGTGAGTACCGTCGCACGGGGCATGCCGTTACCCCTCCGTCCGGACAACGCCTGTCGGCCCGGCCACATGACATCACGACTGCTTGACGGTTCTCCCAGACACCGTACGAGGACCATGGGAAAGGCTCAGCCCGTCATCGGAGAAGACCGGCTCAAGGCCCACCAGTCAGGGATGTCATTTCACCCGTCGCGCGAGTGTCCGCCGGCTGTGTGCTGCTCGTCCTCGTGCGTGGTGCGAGCAATCGCGAGCAGGCTCCCGCCCACACCGATCACCGCCAATGCCAGATCGACACTCCACCGGCCCTCCCGCTGCCAGTACACGTCGTCGAGTTCGAGCAGCAACGCGAACTCGTCCACGACCAGGGCGAGGCCGATCCCGTACGCCAACCCCAACCAGGGCCGCCACCGCCCGGCCATCTCCAGGAAGCTGCAAAATCCCACGATCATCAGAAGCAGGATTCCCCACACGTAGTGGTGCAGGTGAACTCCGCCCACGTGCACGTCGCCAAACCCGATACCGGCATGAATGACGAACGTCAGTGCCCGCAGCACCACGAACGCGGTAACGAAACCGAGCCACGCCAGCACCAATGCACGCCGCGTCGGCCCGCACGGAGCAGTACAGCCAGCAGCCCGCGTCCTCCACCGGCCGCCCTGGCCACCACCGCGACACCGATCCCGAGAGTCGCCGCGACGAACGCCACGATAAGCAACGGCGACGGGTCCCACACGACGGTTGCCAGCACCACGACGACCGCCGTGACCCCCACGAGGATGACGGTGCGGATCACGACGTCGAGGCCGGCAAGGTGTGATTCGATGCGTTCATCGCACGACCGTCGGAGCCGGGCAAGGCCCTCACATCACGAACGGCCGGGCCGGGTACATGTATCCCGGCGCCCAGTACGGCGAGTAGCCGTAGTAGCCGTACAGATTTCCGTAGTACTCCTGCTCGTCGACCAGTTCAGGCTCATAGCGCGGCGCGTCGGCGACCTCCTTGCGGACCGGTCGATCCGGACCTCGTCGCCGGTGACATCCGTGATCGCGTCGATCGGGATGAACGACGGCGTAGCGCCGATGCCCAGCAAGCCACCGTGCTCGACCCGCAGGAACCGGATCTTCTCCTGCTCGGTGTCGATCAGCAGATCGTCGACCTTACCGATGTCCTCACCCGTACGGTCCCGCACCGTGCGGCCACGGATGTCCCGGTCAGGGTCGGCAATGGTCTTGTCGGAGTCCTTCATCCTCACCAGCGTGCCCGGAAGGTCGGTCATCATCTCTCCTTCATATCGGGAAAGGGATGGGTTTCCCGGCTGGGAAAGAGGCAAACCCGTCCCGCGCATGCCTGCGGTACCAACGATCGACGCAGACACGCCCGTCTCGTTGCAGCCAATCCCGCCCCCTGGAGGAGGTTGGTGAGCGGATCACCGGGGTAGCACGTCCGATGCGGAAGACCAAACGCGGGCGCAGGTTCCTGACTGCTCTTACGGCCGGTCTGTTGCTTGCCGCCTGCAGCCCCGACCCAGATATCTCGACGTATGACGCCGACGGCATGGGGCCCGACGTTCGGGTAGGACAGATTCGCCTGCAAAGCGTGCGCATCGAGGCGCCTGCGAACACTCGCTACGAAGCAGGCGCCGACGCGAAAGTGTGGCTGACGCTGTACAACGACGGCCGGCAGACCGACACTCTGACAGCGGTGTCCAGCCCGCCGTGTCCAGGTCGACGCAGCGGTGCAACCGACCGTCCCTCGAGCCGAACCGAGCCGGCGGTGCGTGTCCACACCGGCAAGCCCGGCACCGTCGCGCTGACCACACGGCAGCTTCTTCCGTACCGCCGCAAAGCCGCGGGCCGACCTCCGGTTCGGCGGTGGGGCCTCCGTTCGACCCAGAAGGATCTGGCATGGACGACATCCGAGTTACCGGTAGCACGCCGGCCCCGCCCTTCGTGGCTGGGCCGAACGGCAGGCGCGTCTCGTGATCGGCGGACCGCCCTGGCCGTTGCTACCCAGTGTCATCGCGCTGGTCGTGGCACTGAGCGTCATCATCACGGCGGGCCGATCGCTGGCCACGACAGCGGACAAGCTGGCCGACCGCACCGGGATGGGAGAGGCCGTCGCCGGTGCACTGCTACTCGGGGCGGTGACCTCGTTGCCGGGCATCGGCACGACCCTGGTCGGCTCGCTGCAGGGTGATGCCCAATTCGCCCTGGCGAACCCGTTGGGCGGAATCGCAGTCCAGACAGTGTGGCTGGCCATCGCTGACCTGATGTACCGACGGTCCAATATCGAGCACGCCGCGGCATCACTGGAGAATGTGCTGCAGTCTCTGGTCCTGATCGCCCTGCTGTGCATCCCGGTAGTCGCCTACGCCACCCCCACGCTGCGTATCGGCTGGGTCCACCCCGCCAGCCTGGCCATCCCCCTGTTCTATCTGTACGGGCTGCGCCTGCTGCGACGTCTGCGCCACGAACCGATGTGGCAGGCCAAGCAGACTTCCGACACCCGCCAGGACGAACCGGACGACACCACGGAAGACGACACCAGCACCGCCCGGCTGTGGTGGCGGCTGGCCGCTCTGGCTGCCCTCGTGGCTGGCACCGGATACCTCATCGGTCAAGGCGGGCTCGGCGTGGTGGCAGCGACCGGACTACCCGGTGGACTGGTCGGATTCACTCTCACCACGGCAATCACCTCACTCCCCGAGTTGGTGACGCTCATCGCAGCGGTACGCATCGGTGCGCTCAACCTCGGCATCGGCAACATCATCGGTGGCAACGCCTTCGATGCGCTGATGATCTTCCTGGCGGACGTCACGTACCTCCACGGCCCGGTCTACTCCGCTGCCTCCTCGGCCGGCCTGCTGCTCGCCGGCGCCACCATACTCATGACCGTGGCACTGGCTGCCGGGCTGATCATGCGAGACCGCCGGGGCATCGGGTTCGAGGGCGTGACGATCCCCATCGTCTACGCAACCGCAGTGGTGCTGTTGCTGGTGAGAGCCGCGTAGCCCGAACTGGGCTGCCGAGCGCGGCAGTTCTTCGCCCAAGGAGCGCTGCCATCGCCATTGCCGCCCGTAGCCGGCAAGCCCCAGACCCGGCTCATGGTCGGCGCCTCAACCGGCGGCGTCGGACTGTGCAGACTCGAAGGGGAAACACCCACCCCGGCTGGAAATGTCCGTGCTGTATCTGGATCAGGCGCACACCCTGCAGGCGCACGACATAATCGCCCTCGGCGGCACAGGCGAGGCCCAAGTTACCGTCGAACGCCACCTCGCCGACGAACAGCTGGCCAATAGCGCTGATCGGGCGTCACCCGGCCCGCCCGCGCCATCGGGCTCAGCTATTGAGGAGTCACCGTCGACCGAGGGGTCACCGCCGACGTCGCCATCAACTCGGTGAGGGACGCGCTACCGCACGGTCGCGACGTAGAGCGCTCCGAGGCCGGCCGGCGCGTCGTGGTCACGCAGCTGTGATGTGCTCGCGGAAACGCCGCCATACGCAAAGGGAAGTCTGGAGTCACAAAGCCACCAGGTACGGTGAGGAGAAGGGGAGACGTCGCATGTACTTCTGGAGTTTCCCGGACTGGTATGACGCAACGCCCTTCCACTGGTGCACCACGGACGACGCTTCGACCGAGCGAACCGACCAGCCACTCACCGTCGATCAACGCCTGACGAGGGAAGTCGCGCAGGCGTTGCTCAGCGATCCGGCCGTCACCAGCGGCCTCGTCGACCTGCGCGTACACAACGGCGTCGCGATCTTGGACGGCACCATTGATTCCGAGGACGCACGCGCGGCAGCGGTCGCAACTGCCGAATCCGTGTCCGGGATACGAGACGTCTGCAACGCGCTAGTCCTCGACTGATACAGCCCGACATCACCCGCGGCGTTGTCCGTCTGCGGGGTGTCATGGATTCGTACCCGAGCCGACCGAGAACAGCGACCAAGTGCGACCCCTTGCTGAAGCGATTCGTGTCGCCACAGACCCATTGAGGGTCGCCACAGACCCATTGAGGGTCGCCGCCGACCGTGCTGTGACCAGGCTGAGGCAACCCGCAGTGGAATCGCCACGACCCACGCCGGTTGCCCGGCACGGCGAATGCGCTGCGCTCCCGCCTCGCCGCGTTCGGCCATCTTTCACGGGAGCTCCGACGGCAAAGGCGGCATTCGCCCGAGCGCGCAGGCTCACCGGCTTCATGGCTGCAGCTTGTAACCGAGACCGCGCACGGTCACCAGGTGCTGCGGCTTGCCCGGCGTGTCTTCGATCTTTTGGCGCAGGCGACCCACGTGCACGTCGACCAGCCGTTCATCGCCGATCTCGTATCCCCACACCCGCTCGAGCAACTGTTGGCGAGACAGCACTTGGCCGGCGTGGTCGGCCAGCTCACACAACAGCTGGAACTCCGTCCGGGTCACCAGCACCGGCTCGGAATGCAGGCGCACTTCACCGGCCAGCGGAAGCACCTCCAAATCGCCGAAGGCGTGCACATCCAGCGCCGGCCCGGTCACAGCTCGCGCCCGACGACGCAAAGCTCGCAGCCGGGCCGCGAGTTCTTTGACCGCGACCGGTTTGACGATGTAGTCGTCGGCACCGGCCTCCAGCGCCGCCACAATGTCGTGAGTGTCGCCCTTGGCGCTGACCACCACAATAGGGACATCATCAAAGCGGCGAATCTGCCGAATACACTCGAAACCGTCCATATCGGGCAGCATAAGATCCACCAGCACTGTCTCCGCCGGTTGCCGACGCTGCTCAGCAATACCTTCCTCAGCAGTGGCCACACCGTGAGCTGTGTATCCCTCGTCCTCCAACGCCATAGCCAGCGACAGTCGGATCCGGTCGTCGTCTTCGATGAGCAGCACACCGCTCATAGCCGACTGATGCCCCGCCGAGCGCACCGCGGCACATCGGCACACCGCGACAACAAAGGTCTCATGGGTTCGTCATACCCAACATCGCGCCGGTCATCCAGCCGATGCGCAGATCGCGGCACGTCTCTCGTCGCACGGCCTGAACAACCGACACGTACTGGCAGGTCAGCCGGTTGCGGTGCGGGAGACGCTCAGACGCGAGACACCGGCGCTGAGCTCGATCTCGTACCGGTCTCCGGAGCCCGTCCAGTCGCCCGAGGTCAGCACCGTCCCGGCGGCGACGCCGGTACGGTGATCGTCGTCCACCGTCACGGTGCCCGCTCCCCCACCCACGCGGACCTGCGCCGGGTAGCTCCCTGCCAGATGCACCTTCAGATCACTGGCACCCCCAGCCAGACTCACCTGCACCCGGCCTTCCGGCGGTGGCAGCCTGACCTCGGCCAGGCTCGTCCCGGCGACGATCTCGACCGCGGTCGCCTTGCCTTCCGTCAGATCGACGACTTCCTCCTTGGCGCCGCCCTCCAAGCGGATCCGCCAGCGGACCCTGGCGCTCAATTCGGCAGTGACCACCGCCGGACCGCTACCTGGCGCGTCGGCCACGGTAGTGGTGATCGTGTCTTGATCGAGGTGAACCTTGGGCACGACCTTCGCATCGTCCGGCGTGGCGACCCGATACAGGTCACCGCCGAGGTCAGCAGCGCGTACCCGGACCACGTCGGCGCCCGAGGCCATGACGAACGTCGCCTCGTCACGGTCCTCCGCCGCGCCTCCGGCCAGGACGTGGTCGGCGCCGCCGCGGTCCCGGTCGTCGCTACACGCGGGAAGCACCAGAAGCAGCACCACGAGGAACGCCGCCCGCCACGAGCGCATGACCGTCACCGGTTCACCTCCGGAAACCGGCCGCCGTTGTCGATCAGGCGCTGCGCCACACCGACACGGACATCCGCCCGCCCCGTGTCACCATCACTGCTGTCCATGGTCGCCTCCGTCAGGCTTCAGGTGCCGTCCCCGGTACCCGGTCGCGGCGTGGCCCCACCTGTGCCGGCGGATCGTCACGTAATCGACACACTGCTACGTCCTTGAACGGTGCCTGGAATGGGTCAGCCGGTTCCGGCGTCTCGCGCCGATACGACCGAAAAGGCTCCCACGTCACCGCATCCTGGCACCTGGCCCTCGCTCCGGGTAGAGGGCTCGGGTCGATGGTCCGGGTTGCTCATGCGGCGGTGAGGGACCGGGTCATGTCCAGACCGATTCCGGCCAGGATGAGATCCGGTCTTCAGGCGAGTAGTGCCGTTGTCGCCACGATCCGTTGCGCCGTGCCTGCCATCGCGGTCGCGGCAGTATCGGCCGCAATGGATATGCGTTCAGCTCGACCTTCGACGGTGCTCGATTGCGTCGAGGCGTTTCCGCCCAGGTACGCCGGGAAAGCCTGAATAGTCGTCCAGCGTCAGCACGTCGTGCTGACTTACCGGAGGAGATCGCATGGTCGGTCAATCGCTGTTGCACCGTCGTCTCACGTTCCCGGTGCTCGTGGCGGTGATCGCTGTCGCCGGCTGCAGCACGACCAGCGGATCGGGTGCAGCGGCACCGAGCGCCGCACCTTCCACCGGAGTGCCGGCGTCGCCGTCGAGCGACGCGCCACGCACCATCCCGGCTTCGGCGTTCTTCGATATGCCGGCCGACATGCGACGGGAACGCCGGGAAGCCGAAGGGGCCGCTGCGGTGCCGGAGCTGTGTGACCAGGAACTGGCGCCGAGTAGCGGTGTGTTGGCCAGCGCGGCCGTGATGAACCTTTATGAGCAACCGGACGCACCTGCAGGGTCCGTGCCGCACGGCGTGCTCTATCAGACCATCAGATCGTACGAAGGCGACGGCGCCGCCGAGTTCATGGAGCGAGCACGGAACGGCTTGGCCGCGTGCGATTCCTATCAGAAGAACGAGTACACGGTCGAGGTGCGCACCAAGGCGCTGTCCGGCGTCGCCGATGAGGCCTTGACCGTCGATCTGGTCCGGCCGCAACTTGACCTGCCGGGAAATCCGACCGGTGGCGAGCAGACCAACCGGATCGTTGTCATGCGGTTCGGCGCCGTGGTGACCATCCTTTACGACAGTGAGTACGAACGCAGCAGCAGCATCCCCGGGCTCGTCGACATTTTCGTCGACGAAGCCGCGGACGCTGTCCGCGCTTGGCTGGATTGATCCCCGGGAAGCGGGTAGCCGAGTGAGATGCCGCTCGGTCCTCAGCCGCGTGGCCGTCGCGGCACCGCCGGTCACGCGTACAGCGCCCTCGACCCACGCCTGGCGCTGCCCGCCTTCGGTCTGGTCGTTTCCGTTGTGTTGGTCGTGGGTCGCTTCACCCACCGATAGGCCCCGGACGGTCAGCCGACCCGCCATTGCCGGGCGTCGGCTTCCCGGAATATGAGGCCGTTGCCCGGGCTTGTCCGGTCGAGGGTGGCGGTCCCACCCCCGGCGCTGACCGTGCCGTCGAACAGCATCCGTTCGATGCGGACGTGGTCGTGGAACCATTCCAGGTGCCGCAGGTTCGAGGTGGCGGCTGCGACGGCCAGGTGCTGATGGGGTGCGCAGTGACCGGAGACTTGGAGGCCGTCGGCTGCGGCGACGGCGGCGGCACGCTGGAACTCGGTGATGCCGCCGCAGCGGGTGACGTCGATCTGCAGGCAGTCCACGTAGGGGGCCATCCGCTGGAAGTAGACCAGGTCCCAGCCGTACTCCCCGGCCGCCACGTCGGGCAGTACGGCGTCGCGGATCCGGCCGAGGCCGTCGAGGTCGTCGGAACTGACCGGTTCCTCGTACCAGCGAACGTCGAGATCCGCCGCCGCCCGCATCACCCGGATCGCCTGCTTGCGTTGGTAACCGCCGTTGGCATCGACGAACAACTCGGCATCACCGATCGTCTTGCGGGCGGCTGCCATCCGGACGAGATCCCGCTCGGCCTCGGTGCCCCACGACTCCCCGATCTTGATTTTGACCCTGGGTATGCCTTCGTCGTGGACCCAGCGGGACAGCTGAGCGTGCTGCTGGTCGGGGTCGTAGGTGGTGAATCCGCCACTGCCGTAGACCGGGACGGCGGCTCGTACCGCTCCGAGCAACCGGGCCAGGGGCAGACCGTGGCGGCGGGCTTTGAGGTCCCACAGCGCATTGTCCGCAGCCGACAGTGCCAGGCTGCCGATGCCGGGACGGCCGGCGTTACGCAGCCGGCGCTGCATCGCCGACCAGGCCGCCGGAACATCATCCGCATCGACATCGATGACAACATCGGCGAGCATCCCGGTCACCACCTGGGCGGTGGCGACCGGGCCGTAGGTCCAACCGATGCCGGTCGTGTGGTGGTCGCCGGCTTCGACGAGCACCAACGTGGTGCTCGTCCAAGCGAAGGTGCCGTCGCCTTCCGGGACGTCGGCGGGAATGGTGTAAGCAGACGCCGTCAGCGCAACCATCGCCGCAGTCCCCATCCCAGCCCGGCGACGACGGCGCCCGTCACCACCGCGCTGCCCAGGACCCGCGCCGGGCGTGAGGGCGCCGGCGGACGGTCGGCCCAGCGCTGTTCCGGCAGTCCACGACCGTCGTCGCCGTCCAGACCGGCTCGTAGCAGCTCCGCGAGGTGGACGCCGCGGCGTCCACCGGCGTCGCTCTGCTGCACCTGGGTGCGACAGCTGAACCCGTCGGCCAGGATCACATCGGCCGGGTCGGCGTCGCGGATCGCGGGGAGCAGCACCCGTTCGGCGCACGCTTCGGACACCTCGTAGTGACCTTGCTCGAAGCCGAAGTTGCCGGCCAGCCCGCAACAGCCGGAGTCGAGCACGCCGGCATCGACGCCGGCGTCGGACAGCAGTTTCGTGTCGGCGTCGTACCCCATCACGGCGTGGTGGTGACAGTGCGTCTGAATGTGCGCCGTGCGGTTGACCTGGGGTGGCTGCCAGCCCGGCGTGTGAACGGTGAGCAGTTCGGCGAGGGTGACGGTCTGCCGACGCAGCCGTCGCACATCCTCGTCGTGCGGAAACAGCTCTGCCGCGTCGCTGCGGAACACCGCCGTGCAGCTCGGTTCGAGCCCGAGCACCAGTGTGCCGGCCCGCAGGTACGGGCGTAACACGTCGACCGTACGCATCAGCACCCGTTTGGCCATGCCGAGCTGCCCGGTGGAGATCTACGTCAGCCCGCAGCAGACCCGCTGAGCGGGAACCACGACCCGCCAGCCGGCGTCCTCGATGACCTCGACCGCGGCTTGGGCGATGCCGGGGTCCAGATGGTTGGTGAACGTGTCCGGCCACAGAACTACCTCACCGCGTTCACGCTGCCCCGCAGAGTCCGGCCGGCGAACCACTGCTGGAAGGTCTGCGGCGCGAACACCGGCACCTCCCGGCGGACATCCACCCCGGCCGCTTTCTTGCCCAGCCAGGCCAGGCCCGGGGCATGTGACAGGGCGTTGACCAGACGCGGAGCCGTTGCGGCGACCACCGCGGCGGCGACCGGCAGCCACCCCATCGAGTAGTGCGCCCGCGGACGCACCCGGCCCGCATAGTGGTGGGAGAGGAATTCCGCCTTGTAGGTGGCCATATCGACATCGACCGGGCAGTCGGCCTTGCAGCCCTTGCACGCCAGGCACAGATCCAGCGCGTCCTTGACCGAGTCGGAGCGCCAGCCGTCGGCTCATGTGCCGGTGCTGGCGATCACCGGCATGCAGGAGACGAATCACCCGAAGGTGATCACCGCCACCCGCTCGACGGGGTTAAGCGATCGTCAGACGCCGCCCATCGGCGTCTTGACAGCATCGCAGACGTCGCGGATCCCCGGCAGCGTCCAGGCTCGCCGCCGCGCGGCCTCTCTGGCTTCCTCCGACTCCAGTTCGCCCTGCAGGATCACCACGCCGTTCTGCACGATGATCTCCAAGCGGGAACCGCGAACGAGCGGGTCGGACGAGAGGTTCTCGGCGGCCAGGTCGGCGAGCCGATCGTCGGCGTTCAGACCGGCGACCCAGGCGGTGACGTCGAAATCGGCGTCCTGGCCGTCGTCGGGACCCGTGAACGGATGCAAAGGACCCACCTCTCTCCGAAGGAGCACAGCCGTCTCGTCCCGCCGGACAGGGCGTATCCGCTCCGCTCGCGTCGTCTCGGACCACCGTGTCGGCCCACTGTGGCGGCCGTTCAGCAGCGGTATGACAGTTGGGTGACAAGTCCCAGGAGAAGCGCCATCGGCGCGAGGGCCCGTTCAGGCGCCGTCCCGGGCCGAGCTCACGTCGATGTCCCGCAGTGCGGTGCGATTGCCGGCCTGTTGCTGTGGAATGACGCTGAACGTGCCGTCGGTCTCGAGCACCACCGCGGCAACCGCGTCGAGGTCACCGATGCCCTGCGAGCGAATCGCCTGAAAGACCTCGTTGTCGGTGACCCGCTGGCCGCGTAACGCGTCGGTCAGCAACTCTCCATCGCGGAGCAGCAACGTCGGCGTTGACTTGATCGCCGCTCGCAGGAACGGCCACCGCACGGACAGCCACGTGGCGGCGAATTGCAGGCACACCAACAGGATCAGAGCCGTAGCGCCCTCCGACAACGACACATCGCGGGACAGCACGATGGTGGCCAGAGTTGATCCGAGCGCGACGGTGACGACCAGGTCGAAGGCATTCATCTTGGCCAGGGTGCGTTTGCCGGACACTCGCAGCACAGTGATCAGCACGATGTAGATGAGCACACCGATCAAGCCGATCCGCCACAAGTCCGACGCGCTGTCGAAGAACATGGACTCGCACTTACCCGCTTCCTGCCGCCGCACCCCATCCGCCTATAGCATTTCGCTGCGCTGCTACCACCTTCCGGTGAGGGCGTCGCGGACGCGCTGAGCGCCGGCCCGGAGGTTCTCCTTGTCGTGGGTGTCGAAGGCCTGCTGATCGACGGTGGCGACGAGGCGTTCGAGCTGGGTCGCGACGGCGGCGAGTTCGGCCGGGCGGGCGGCGCTCCAGGCGATCTCACGCAGCATGGCGGCGAGCCGGGACAGGACGACCGGGTCCGTGGCGCCGTAGCGGCGCGGCTGAGCCATCGCCAGTTCCAGCAACTCGGCGAAGCCGGGCCGGTGGAGCACCACCCTGACGTGCCCGTCCTGGTCGCACAGCAGGCGCGGACCGAGGTTCCGCCGGGCGAGCTCACACATCAGCACCGCGACGTGTCCCAAGCCGTGCACCGCGGTCGTGGGGTCGTTGATGCCGGGCGACAAGGCTTTGACCACGACGTCGACCAGTTGCCGAAGGCCGAAGGCGACGTCCTGCGCCGCCGTGCGTTCGAAGCCGGTTGTCACCGCTCGGTGGAGGCTCATGGTCAGCGCTTCACGTTCCGGTTCCAGCAGTGCGCGACGATCCTGGAGGGGCCAAGCCTGGGCGATGGGCGTGCCCGTCACCACAGATTCACCGGGCTGCCGGTTCACGACCACAATCGCGCCGTTGTCCACAGCGGCGGAGAGCAACGCTTTTTCATCGACGAAGTTCAGGAAGCCGGACTCGCTTGCGCACAGCGGAACGGCGTACTCCGGTACGGCCGGGACGGTCACGCTGGCGGCCTCGTCGCTCAGGACCCGCTTCAGTGTCGCGTTCGTCTCGGTATGAACCTGCCGCATGATCCATTCGACACGGATCTGCCGGGACAGATGCGCCAGGAACGCGACCAGCGTCAGCACGCTGACCAAGGTGAACGCGTACGCCACAGTGACGGAGATCTGCGGCACGAACGCCGTCTGCTCCGACAGCGAGGCGCGTACGGTGCGAAGGACCGTCAAGGCGTAGGTGAACGTACCGAGCAGAAGACCGAGGCTCAGGTGGACCACGCGGTCACGGGTGAAGGTGCGCAGCAGCCGCGGCGAGAATTGGCTGCTGGCCAGCTGCAGAGTCACAACGGTCAGCGAGAAGGTCAGGGTGGTAGCCGTGATCAGCGAGCCGGCAACAGCGGACAACACCGTCCGCGCCGCCTCGGGTCCGCCGCTGAAAAGGTAGGTCGTGACCGACGCCGACAACTCGTCGTCGATGCGGGCGTCGAGACGGGGCAGTACGACACCGAGCACCACGGCGGCGGTGACGAAGAGCGACGGAAGGGGCCACAGCTGGGTGCGCCAAGCCTCACCGAGCGCGCTCCACCGCTGCGGGATCACCGTAGACCGGCCGAGCTGCTGTGGCGGTAGGTCACGTCTTCCCCTCGATCGGCTTGGTCTCAGCATGCCCATGGCGCTCGTGACGAAACGGCAACACGTGCGAACTGCGTGACGCACACGACGCACGAGCGCCCGGGCACGGCGGCCGTCAGCCCAATCGCCGCCCCAGCGATGCGGTCACCCGGTCCAGATAGATCGCCAGGACCACCACCGCGAGACCGCCCTCGACACCCCGGCCGATGTCGAGCTGAGTGATGGCCCGCACCACCACGGCGCCGAGTCCGCCGCCTCCGACCAGTCCGGCGACCACGACCATGGACAGCGCGAGCATGATGGCCTGGTTGACTCCTGCCATGATCGACGGGATGGCCAGGGGCAGTTGGACATCGCGCAGGATCTGCCGGGGGCGTGCGCCGAAGGCAGCCGCGGCCTCGACGGTCTCGGCATCCACCTGCCGGATGCCCAGATCCGTGAGGCGAACGGTCGGCGGCACCGCGAAAATGGTGGTGGCCACGACGCCCGGAACCACGCCGATGCCGAAGAAGAAGACCGCCGGCAGCAGATAGACGAAGACCGGCATGGTCTGCATGAAGTCCAGCACCGGCCGGACGAACGTGCGCAGGCGGTCGTTGCGGGCCGTCAGGATGCCCAGCGGGATGCCGAGCACGACTGCGACCGCAGTGGCGACCAGCACCACGGCCAGACTTTGGAGCATGGGCGTCCACAGGTCCATCGCCTGCACCAGCAGAAGACCGGCCGTCGCCACCGGCAGCACGAGCCACCGGCGTACCGCAAGCCATGCGATCGCCACCAGGATGGCGGTGAGCAGCAGAGGATGTGGCAGAACCAGGACGTGATACATGCCGTTGAGCAGGTGCCGCAGAATCTCGGCGACGGCGTCGAACAAGCCCGCGAAGTGGGTGCGGAGCCAGTCGATAGCTGTGGTCACCCACACGTCGATCGGAACGTCAGGCACCATGTCCGGTCCCGTCCCCGCGAAGGTCGGCGACGAAGGCCGCCACGTAGTCGTCGGCCGGCGCGGCCAGGATCTCCTCACCGGTGCCGGACTGCACGACCCGGCCATCCCGCATGATCATGATGCGGGTGCCGAGACGCAGCGCCTCCACCAGATCGTGCGTGACGAAGACGATCGTCCGGCGCTGTTCGGCCTGCAGCGAGATCAGCAACTCCTGCATCTCCCGGCGGATCAGTGGGTCCAAGGCCGAGAACGGCTCGTCCATCAGCAGCACTTCGGGCTCCGTGGCCAGCGCCCGGGCCAGGCCCACCCGTTGACGCTGGCCGCCGGAGAGCTCCGACGGACGGGCGTCACCACGATCCCGCAAGCCGACCTGCTCCAGGGCGGCGTCGGCGCGCGCCAACTGCTCTGTCTTGGACACCTTCCGCACTCGCAGCCCATAGGCCGCGTTCTCCCGGACACTGCGGTGCTCGAAGAGACCGAAGTGCTGGAAGACCATCCCGATCGTACGGTTTCGCAGCCCGCGCAACGCAGCGCCTTCCATGTCGCGTACCGGCCGGCCGTCGACGCTGATCTTGCCCGCGGTGGGCTCGATGAGCCGATTCAGCATGCGCAGCACCGTGGACTTGCCCGACCCGGACAGCCCCATCACGACGAAGACTTCGCCACGCGGGACGGTGAAGTTGACGTCGTCGGCGGCGAGGAAGCCGCCTGCTGCCGCAACAACCTCTCGTCTGGCGGCCGCGTCCGGACTTGATGTGCCGAGCAGGCCCGTTGCCTCGGCGTCGCGCAATCCGTACACCTTGGTGAGCCCGGACACTTCGATCATGATTCGAGGACCGCGTCCGCCGCCGGCTCACCGCTGGCCGTGGTCACACCGACCAACCAGGTCCGGACGGTGTCGGGGTTGGCGCTGATCCAGGCCGCCGCGATGTCCTCGGGCTTCTGCTTGTCCTTGTCGACCTGATCGATCCAGCGGGACGCCGTCGCGGTGTCCACGGCGATCTGCGACAGGAAGGCCTTGAGGTTGGCGTCCTCACCGGCGAGGCCGGAGCGCGTCAGCACCCTGATCTGTCCGGCGCCGGGCCAGACCTTCTCGGGGTCCTCCAGGAAGTTCAGCTTCCACTGGATGGTCATCCAGTGGGGACTCCAGCCGAGAAAAGCCACCGGCTGCTTCTTCGCCGCCCGCCGCTCCACTTCGGCGAGCATGGCCTCGGTGCTGCTGGCGGTCAGCTTCCAGTCACCGAGACCGTACGCGTCGGCCTTGATGGCGTTCCGGATCGTCGTGTTGCCCGGGGAACCGGGCTCGATGCCGAGGATCTCCCGGCCGAACTTGTCGCCGTGGGCGTCGAGGTCGGCGAGGGACGTTATGCCCAGCTGCTCGGTGACGTACCCGGGCACCGCGGGTGCGTACTCGGTGCCCGTGAGTATCGTGCCCGTCACCTCCACCCGGCCGGCGTCGAGGATCGGCTGGAAGGTCTCCTTCTGACTGGGCCACCAGTTGCCCAGATAGGCGTCCGCCTGCCCGGTGGAGAGGGCCTCGGCGGCCAGCGGCACAGACACCTCCTGAGTGCTTGTCCGGTAGCCCAGCTTGTCGAGGATCTGCATGGCGATACGGGTCTCGACCACCAGGTCGGCCCACGGCTGCTGAACGAAGCGAGCGACGTGCTCGCCCTCGGTTGTGCCCGCGAAGTCATCGCCCGTCTCGCCGCTGCACCCGGCGACGGCGCCACTCAGAAGCAGGGTCGCAGCCAGACCCGCAAGCGTTCTTCTCAACATGACTCTTCCACTCTCAGGGGATTCGATGATGACGACCGGCGCACCGCGTCTCAGACAGCAGGTGCTTCGGGTGCCAGGCGCTGCAGACTCGTTGAGAGGCCGGTGCAGCCGTCTGGAAGACACGACGCACGGTTGCAGCAGCGGTCGTCTCTCGGCTTTCGTCGAACCCATGACATCACGCCGGATCACCGGGTCGATGCCCAGTAGATCATCTAACCTCCTTCCATTACCGACATGGAAGTACATATTGCCGCCGCCAGGTGGACGAAGTTGCCGCGAAAGATCGACAACAGTCATGAAAACGTCACATCTCGCCACGGGTGGGCACGGCCCCTTGCGCAGGAGGAAGGCGTTCGCCCCGTCCGCCACCGGCTACGGCGATATCGTTCCGGCGTCGAACACGGCCCGGACGGGGGCTCGATCCTGAATCGTCAGCCGGCACATCCCGGACATCCAGGCAACGCGAGGGCTCGCCGGCGCCACTCGGCCGTCAGCGCCGTGCCCCGCCGAGTCTCCGGCGCAGAACGCCATGCCAGGCCGGGATGTCGGACTCGTCATCGAAGGCACGAGCGACCACCACGTCGGTCGAGGAGTGCAGCAGGATCGACAACACGATGGTGAGCGCGACCAGATGGAAGATCTCGTCCGCCGCGATGACCGCGGAATCGAGCACCAGCAGTCCGTAAACCACCGAGGCGAAGCCCTTGGGCCCGAACCACATAGCCGCGGCCTGCTCCCGCAGATCAAATCCGGAGCGCAGGAAGGACAACCACAGCGCCAGGGGCCGGGCCACGAAGATGGCGAGGAACGCGAACACCCACCCCTGCCACGAAATCTCGCCGAGGAACTGCGGGGAGATCAACGCGCCGAAGACCAGCAGGGCGGCCAGCTTGAACAGCTCGGCGATGTTCTCGCCGAAGTGCTCGAACGCGGCCCGCTGCCGCGGGCCGAAAGTGGCCACGGTGATGCCCGCCGAGAACGCCGCCAGGAACAGGTTCGCATGGGTGGCCTGCGCCACCGCGAGCACGAGCAGTCCGATCGCCAGGCCGTTGAGCGGCTCGTAGGCCGCCGAGGCGGAGAAGAAGCGGCTACGCTCCAGCAGGATCGCCACGACCGGGATCAGCACGCCGACGGCGATGCCGAGCGACACCTCCAGCCCCAGCTCCCCCAGGTGCAGATCATCGGATCCGGCCGCGACGGCCAGGAACACGATGACGAACGGCAGCGCCAGCCCGTCGTTCACGCCGGACTCGACGTTGAGGAGATGGCGCAGCCGGGCGGGCACCTTGTCGTTACCCACCAGCGCCGAGGCGAAGACGGGATCCGTCGGGGCCAGGATCGCCCCGATCAGCAGCGACTCCGCCCAGCCCAGCCCGGCCACGAAGTGGGCGAGCACGGCCGTGACCAGTAGCGTCAACGGCAGGCCCCAGCCCAGCGCTCGGCCGGGCAGCCGCCAGGCCGAGCGCAGATCGGCCCAGCCGACTCGCATGCCGTCGGTGAAGAGCACGGCGAACAGAGCCAGCTCGGCGAGAGTGCTCACGATCGGCGAGCCGGCATCGATCTCAAGAACGTCGGTCACACCGGGGCCGAGAAGGAAGCCGGCGGCCAGAAACAGCACGGCGGTGGAGAGGATCGTCCGCTTCGCGAGCGCGGACACCAGCACGCCCAGCAGCAGGACGACGGCGAAGGTCAGAAGTAGCACAAGCGCTCCGGCTTCAGGGGTCGGTCGAACAACTGCCGACCAGACTTCCCGGCGCACCGGTGCTCACCCTAGCGGTAGGTAGGCCTCCGCCAAAGCGTTTGCATGCCGGCCGTCGCTGTCGCGTCCAAGAGGTCAGTTCCCCCGAGGACTGGAGGTGGTCACGCCGGGTCTGCTTGTGAGAGGGGAGGCCTGAGTGCCCGGATCGGGTGAAGCCGACTCCACATCCGGCGCTGAAGGGGCCGGGGATGCCGGCTCTCCCGGAGCGTCTCCGGCCGCGAGGTGGCGCCGGATCGTGACCTCCGCTGTGCCGCTGCCACCGACGGTGATCTCGTCGTACGCCTGCAGGGCGGGAGTCCGGTCGAGGTAGAGGACAGACATCTCGAGCGGTGTGGGCTCCTCGCCCTCAAGTCCACGCAGCCCTGCGCCACCGGTCGACCCGCCGACCATCAGTCGCGTTTCGGGACGTTCGAGAACGGGTGGCATGAAGCTGACTTCGCGGGCGTGGCGGTGGCCGGCGAGCACGAGCGGCACGGTGCCGTTCAGTGGGCCGGCGCTCGCCGGATCGTGCACGAGCGCGATGTCGACCGGTGTTCCGGCGGCGGCAATGGTGGCGGCGAGCTGAGATCCGGAGGCGTTCAGTTGCTCGGGAACACTCCCGCCCTTGCGGTCGGCTTCCTTGTCCGGAGTGAACCGGGGATCCCCGATGCCGGCGATCCTCAGTCCGGCGACCGTGACGCTCTGGTTGTCCAGTACGACCGCGTTGGGCTCAGCGGCGACCGCCGCGGCGGTGACGGCAGAGTCGTGATTGCCGCGAACGTAGACGTAGGGAACGTCGAGGGAGCCGATGGAGTCGGCGAAGGACGACTCGAGCTGGCTGCCCCAGTCGTTGATGTCGCCGGTGTCGACGACGACATCGATGTCGTACTGCTTGACCACTGCGGAGATCACTGCCCACGCGGCCGGATTGAGGTGCAGATCGGAGACGTGCAGCACCCGGATGGTGTCGGGGCTGGCTTCGTAGACAGGAAGGGAGGAGAACGTCGAGTAGACCTTGCTGATGTTGTTGACCATACGTTGGAGCTGATCGCGGTACTCGGAGAACTGGTCGGCGATGCGGCGGGCGTCACCGATCACGGCCGGCGCGTTGGCCAGCAGCCCGTTGTAGGTGGGCTCTTCGATCGAGCTCGGTTTGAACGTGATCGCGGCGGCCGCACCCGTCGCGGTCAGGGTCACCGCGGCGATGCCGAGGCTCGCCAGGACGCGGCGCCAGTTGCGGAAGACGAGGGCTGACAGCAGCAGACTGCCGAGCAGCCCGGCAACGATCGATCGCTCCACCAGCAGGATGACGCCATGCCGCAGGTCAGCGGCGGCGGTCTGACTCGCAGCGGCCAACCCGTTCGCATCGCTGGCGAGAGCGAAGGTGCGGTCCTGATCAAGAGTGTCCAGACGCACGGTCAGATGGGCCGGACCGTCATGGCTGTCCAGCCCGAGCGAACCCAGCGGCGGAATCTGCACGTCGGTGTCGCCGGAGACCGACGGCGTGAGTGAGAACCGCGCGGCGAACGGTCCCACATCGGCTTGGGTGTCGCCGGCCACGAGCAGGCCGGCGAAAATACCTCCCACCGCCACCACGATCATGGTCGCGACGAGACCAGTCCGCCGGACCATCCGGTTTCCGGTGCCACGACGCCAGGCGTTCTTGGCTGCTTCGCCGGCGCCGCGGAGGCCACGGCCGGAGCCCGACGTGATGCGAGTGCCGCGACGTCCGGTGACGGCTCCTTCGTCATTCACACGATTCCCCTGCCGCTCGATGCGCGGATCCTCGCATCAGCCCCGGACGGCTGTCCACCGGCGCCGGGCCGGCTCAGGCCGGGCCGGCTCAGGCCGGGCC
>NZ_JAMQOL010000067.1:0-55492 GCF_023717965.1 Paractinoplanes hotanensis
GACTCAGGCCGGGCCGACTCAGGCCGGGCCGACTCAGGCCGGGCCGACTCAGGCCGGGCCGACTCAGGCCGGGCCGACTCAGGCCGGGCCGAGCAGGCTCACATAATCCGACGCGCGCAGCGGCTCGCCGGTGAGGATTCCGTCGGCGCGCGGAACATCGAGGCGCCGGCCCGCGCGCGTGAACGACACGGCGCTGACGTCGGCACGGGCGGTGAGAGTGCAGACCACCTGGCCGTACGCCAGGATCTCGTTGCTGCGGCCACTACCCTCGTCGATCTCCGCGGCCTCGACAGCGATCCGGGAGCCCGGTGCGGCGCTCGCCGTGACGACCAGTCCAGCCAGAGCCGTGGAGAGACCGCTTTCGCTCTCAGTTCCGGTAGGCCCGGCAACAAGCTCGTCCAACTGCTCCTGCACGCTCGGGTAGGCACGCGCACGGCGCACGATCTGCACCAGCCGGTCACCGCGGACGAGGCACAGAACGTGCGCGACCTCACCCGGCGGACTCGACGCCGTGGCCTCGCTGTCGGACGAGGCGGTCAGCGGACGCCGGGGCAGGTCGACGGGGTGCGGATCGTCCTGCGCCGGCACACCGCAGGCGGTGAGCAGGACAGTTGTCAGCACCGCCATCAGCAGTGGCACACGTCTCATGGCAGACACTCCGGCAGATCGATGCGGAAACGGGCGCCACCGCCCGGACGGTCGTTCACAGTCACCGAACCGCCGTGCGCGACAGCGTGTTCAGCGACGATGGCCAGGCCCAGGCCGGTTCCGTCGCCGGCGCCCCGGTCGTTCGCCGCCGGGCCGCGCACGAAGCGGTCGAAGATCGACGTGCGGATCTCAGCCGGCACGCCGGATCCGGCGTCGTCGACCTCGAGGAAGCAGCGTCCCGCCCGGACAGCCACCGGCCCTCCGCCGTAGCGGACGGCGTTCTCCACCAGGTTGCTGAGCGCCTGCTCGACCCTCCTCGCATCGACCTTCCAGACCGGCGGCACGTCGTCGGGCAGGGTTTCGACCACACCGTCGGAGAGCCGGTGCGCCCGAGCAACGCGTGCCAGCAGTTCGGTGATGTCGGTGAGCTCCCGGTGCACCGGTTGATCGCTGCGCGCCAGTTCCAGCAGATCGCTGACCAATTCCTGGAAGCGTGCGATCTCATCGACGATGAGGGTGACGGCGGCGGCGGCCCGATCGTCCAGATCATCGCGGCGGCGGTCGACCACGCTGACGGCGGCCGCGAGGGTCTGCAACGGTGAGCGCAGCTCGTGGCTGACGTCGGCGGCGAACCGGCGATCACGCTGCAGCCGACGGGCCAGCTCGTCAGCCATGTGGTTGAACGACGTGGTCAGCTGGGCGAGGTCGGGCTCGGTGTCAGGGTCGAGACGAGTGTCCAGGTCACCGCCGGCAATGCCGCGAGCGGCCCCGGCGACCGCGGCGAGCGGGCGCAGCGCGTGCCTGGTGACGTACCAGCCGACGGCCGCCCCGCCCGCGGCCACCATGATCGCGACAGCCGCCAGCACGAGCGCCAGCACCTGCAGTGTGCGTTCCAGCTCGCGCAGCGTCACGATCTCGTAGAAGACCGCGTCTTCGGTCAAGGGCACAGCGGCCACCAGAGCCGGTACGCCGTCGCGCCGGATGCGTTGGGCGCCGGCCTGCCCACCGTTCGCCATCTCCTGCAGCGCGGCGGGCACGGCGGCGTGCGCGTCGGTGTCGGCGCTGCGGGCGTACCAACGCCCGGCCCGGCTCACCAGCACGTACCGGTCAGCGCCGATGTCAAGGGACCCGAGCACGTCAGCCACGTTGCGGTTGCCGCTGGCGAGACCGGCAGCGACGATGGAGGCGTCGAAGTAGGCGGCTCGGACCGCGGTGCGTTCCCGCTCACGGAACAGGGTGCTGCGAGTCTGCTCGTACGACACCAGGGTCACGCACGCCGACAACGCGAGGGCGCCGACCGCGAAGGCCGCACTGACCCGGGTGCGCAGGCCTGCCCGTCTCATGGCTGCAACTTGTAGCCGAGCCCGCGCACCGTCACGAGATGGCGCGGCTTGCCCGGAGTGTCCTCGATCTTGTGCCGAAGCCGGCCGACGTGAACGTCCACGAGACGCTCGTCGCCGATGTCGTAGCCCCACACCCGCTGCAGCAACTGTTCACGCGACAGCACCTGACCGGCATGGTCGGCCAACTCACAGAGCAACTGAAATTCCGTACGCGTCACCGGCACCTCGGCGCCGTGCAGGCGAACCTCTCCCGCCTCAGGACGCAGCTCGAGGTCGCCGAAGGTGAGGATTCTCAGCGCCGGCGCATCGGCGGTCCGGGACCGTCGGCGCAGCGCCCGCAGCCGCGCGGCGAGCTCCTTGACCGCGACCGGCTTGATCAGGTAGTCGTCGGCGCCGGCCTCGAGCGCGGCCACGATGTCGTGGGTGTCGTCGCGCGCGCTGATCACCACGATCGGCACGTCGTCGGTCCGGCGCAGCTGACGGATGCACTCGAAGCCGTCCATGCCGGGCAGCATCAAGTCGATCAGCACGGTGTCGGCGCCGACGCGACGCTGCTCGATCAGCCCTTCCTCGGCCGTGGCTACGGCGTGAGCCGCGTATCCCTCGTCCTCCAGAGCCAGAACCAGGGACAGCCGGATCCGGTCGTCGTCCTCGATCAACAACACTGCGGTCATCTCGGCATGATGCCCCGTCGAGGGCCGGCCGGCACCTTCGTCCGGCCGAACTGCGGTCTTGTCACGAAATCGTCATGTCGTGACATCCGGCTTCGCGACCGAGCCGCCGCCCCGCACGGCCGGTGGAGGCCTTCTCAAGGCGAAGGCATCCGCTTCGTCACTGAACCGTCATGTCGATGCGGAGGCGTCTACATATAGCGGCGCAAGGTTGGGGCACTTGCCGATGTGGTGAACAGGACAGAAGGAGACCACTGTGCTCACAGTTTCCGACAGCGCGGCCGACGCCATCCGCCGGATCGTCACCCGGCCCGGCGTGCCGGAAGGATCGGGTCTACGGATCGACAAGGCCCCTGACGATGGCATGCTTCGCCTGGCCGTATCACCGGCGCCCGAAGCCGGCGACATGGTGTACGAAGCCGGCGCCGACGCACTGCTGTTCGTCGCCGAGACCGTGGCGGAACAGGTGGACGACAAAACCTTCGACGTCCGCACCGATGGGACAGGCGACGTGCAGTTCGTCCTGGACCTGTCGACCCGGTAGGCGATTGCCGAGGTGCGGGCGATCCCGAACCACCGCGTGGAACGGATCGCCCGGCATCTCGACCGGGGCAGCTTGCGGGGAGCCCGAGCCCGGCGACGCCGGTACCCCTCGGCTCGGCGGAACCGTCACGAAAATGCCGAACCACTGCAGGACATGCGACAAGGAGATGAATAACGCTCAGGACCAAGGAAAGGGGACCTGATGCGTATCTCTCCGGCACTCCTGGTTGTCGTGGGTCTGACGATCGGCGCGACTGGCTTGACACTGGCGTCGGCATTGCTTGTCGTGGTCGGCGTGGCGATCATCATCGCCTCGGGAATGACTCGGATGTTCGCCGTCCGGGTTCAGGGTCGCGTCGATGGCGGCGGGTCCGGTATCCCGCCGTCTGTTGGACTTTCCGACATGCCACAACCTGGCCGGACGTTCCCTGAACATGGGCCGTCGTGAGACGCCGGCGCCACCCGGCGTCGCCTTCCTCGTGCGGGCCCCTTCGGTCCGTGTCATGAGTTCATGAACGTGCCGGGGCGCCGCCTTCGATCAGCGAGCGCCCGAGCCCCGCGGTGACTGTGCTGAACGGCGAGGACGGGCGTCGGACCGCTGGGCTATTTCACGGTTTCATGTCGGTCCGGCCATCGGCAGGTCACCGCGTTCCAGCGGCGCGACAATGGAAGATGCCGCTGGCCGGCAAGCGCATCGGGGTCGTGCGGCAGCGTCGTCGCGAGGAGGCAATCCGATACAGCACGCGCACGCATCGACGTTGACACGCTGCGGGGTTCTTGTCCTCGCGGCCGCCTGCCTTGCCGCTGCGCCGGCTTGCACAGCGAGGCAGGACACCCCTGCGCCGGCCGTCTCCTTCACACCCACCACTCGTCCCAGCGCTGCCGTCAAGACCATGGCGATGCGTCAGGTCGGCGACCCCGTCGTCATGACGGCGGTGGTGGTCGCGGTCATGACGGCGCGGGCGTTCGTGATCGCTGACGCGGATCTGCCGGACCAGGGCACGCTCGTGCTCGGTGTCGTGCCCCCCGGCCTCGAGCAGCGAGGCCTGGTAACGGTACGAGGGGTGGTCGACGAGTTCGACTTCGACCGTCTCTCGGCGCCGTACGGGCTCGAGCGACGTGAACGCTACACCGATTTCGAGAGCCGGAAGGTTGTCGTGGCACATAGCGTCCGCTCGTGGGCCTGAGCCGGCAGCACACGGAATCCACGCGGTGCGGCTACCCAGCGCCGAGGCCGTCCGTCATCACAGCCGAACGACGCCGATGGACGAGTCTGAACCCGCAACGTCATGTAGCGGAACGGACCGTTGACGTATTTGCCATCGCTTTGCGGGACATGTCGGCAAGCCGACCAGGACGGTGTCATTGGAACGTCAAATCACCGTCACCGGCTTGCTGACATCCGACGAGAAAACTGTTGAAGACGTGTTTCGCCGAGTGTACAGCAAAGCCGATCAAGAGATGCGCCACAAGGCGGAACGAAGGTCGCCGACAGATCTGAACGGCGACCGGTCGCCGCAGCGCAGCACGCCTGTCGTGCCACGCCGCACCAGATCTTGGCGCCCGTGTCCCACGGACTTTCGCAAGGAGGCGAAACAGTGGCAGATCACTCGAGTTGGCACCGACGCGGAACCCGGCACAAGACAGCTGTCGCAGCGGCGGCGTGCGTTCTTCTCGCACCGCTCGCGGCGTGTGGATCCGGCGACCCGGACGGCATTCCCACAGTCACGTTGTACAGCGCGCCGGAGCAGAACCTTCAGCAGGTGGTCGAAGACTGCACCGAACAGGCCGGCGGCCGCTATCGCATCGACTATCGCACGTTGCCCCGGCAGGCCGACGAACAGCGCGTGCAGATGGTGCGGCGGCTCGCCGCCGAGGACGAGAGCATGGACATTCTCGGACTCGACGTCACGTGGACGCAGGAGTTCGCCAGCGCGGACTGGATCGTGGAGTGGACCGGCGAGAATCGCGCCCGCGCCGAGCGGGGCACCCTGGAGGGACCGCTCGACAGCGCCCGCTTCGAGGACCGGCTGTACGCGGCGCCGAAGAACACCAACGTCCAACTGCTCTGGTACCGCACGGATCTGGTCGACGAGCCACCGCAGACCTGGGACGAGATGTTCCGGATGGCTCAGGAGCTCAAGGACGCCGGGCAGACTCACCAGATCCTGACCATGGGAGCGCAGTACGAAGGCCTCGTGGTGCTCTTCAACACGCTGGTCGAGAGCGCCGGCGGCTCCATCCTGGGCGAGGACGCCGAACAGGTCGCGCTCGGCGAGGACGGACTACAGGCGTTGCGCCTGCTCCGCACGCTCGCGAACTCGGGCCTGGTCAGCCCGTCCTTCAGCAACTCCGTCGAGGATCCGGTTCGCCTGGAGTTCCAGTCCGGCGGCGGAGCGTTCCAGCTGAACTGGCCGTACGTCTACCCGGCGATGCAGGAGGCGGCGCCCGGCCTCGCCCGCGACGTCAGGTGGGCGCGCTATCCCCGGGTCGAGGCGGACGTGCCCAGCCGGGTCACGATCGGCGGGCTCAACCTGGCGGTCAGCGCCTACAGCCGGCACCCGGACCTCGCGTTCGAGGCAGCGCTCTGCATCCGCAACCCCGAGCATCAGCTCTTCTCGGCGCTCAACGACGGTGTGCCACCCACCATCGAGGCGGTGTACGACGAGCCGGAGATGGCTGACGCGTACCCGATGAAGGACGTCATCCTCGCCGAGCTCCGGGACGCCGCCGTACGGCCGAGGACGCCCGCCTACCAGAACGTGTCGACGGTGGTCTCGGCGACCCTGTCGCCCCCGTCGGGCATCGACCCGCAGGAGGCGCTGAGGCTGCTCAGAGAACGGATCCAGGACGCTCTGGAGTCGAAGGGGGTGCTCCCGTGAGCATCGCGAGAACACCGGCCGGCAGCGCTACGGCGGCCGAGCAGGAGAGGTCGCGGCCGGATCAGCCCCGGCCGCGGGGACGCCGCCGCGCGAAGACTTCGAGTCAGGGAACGCGGGCGGAGCGAAGGCTCGGCTGGTTGTTGTGCGCCCCGGCGGTGATCGTCATGGTCGCTGTGGCCGGCTACCCCATCCTCTACTCGGCCTGGCTGTCCCTGCTGCGATACGACCTGAAGTTCCCGGAGCGGCGCGAGTTCGTCGGGCTCGGCAACTACGCGGTCGTGCTGAGCGACAACTACTGGTGGACCGCCTTCGGCGTCACCATGCTCATCACCGTCGTGTCGGTGGCGATCGAGCTGGTGCTCGGCATGGCGCTGGCCCTGGTGATGCATCGCACGCTGGTCGGGCGAGGCCTGGTGCGCACCTCGGCGCTGATTCCGTACGGCATAGTCACCGTGGTCGCGGCGTTCTCCTGGCGGTTCGCGTGGACGCCGGGCACCGGCTATCTGGCGGAGCTCGTGGCGCCGGACGGGGCGCCGCTGACCGAGCGGGCCGGCGCGCTCGCGATCATCATCCTGGCCGAGGTGTGGAAGACCACCCCGTTCATGGCGCTGTTGTTGCTGGCCGGGCTGGCGCTCGTCCCCGACGACCTGCTCAAGGCCGCATCGGTCGACGGCGCCGGCGCCTGGCAGCGGTTCGTCCGGGTGATGCTGCCCGTGATGAAACCGGCGATCCTGGTGGCGCTGCTGTTCCGGACCCTCGACGCCTTCCGTGTCTTCGACAACATCTACGTCCTCACCCAGGGCGCCAACCAGACGTCGTCGGTGTCGATGCTGACCTACAACAATCTGATCCGCGGGCTGAATCTCGGCATCGGCTCGACGATGTCCGTGCTGATCTTCCTCACGGTGGCGATCATCGCGTTCGTCTTCGTGCGGCTCTTCGGCACCGCCGCCCCCGGATCCGGCACAGAAGGGAGCCGGTGATGACAACGATCGACGCCGGCCCGCGGGCGAAATGGCGCTGGGGGCTGATCGACGCGCTGGTGGTGGTGTTCGCCCTCGTCCCCGTGCTCTGGATCATCTCCCTGTCGTTCAAGACGACCGCCACTCTCACCGACGGCAGCTTCATTCCACGGGAATGGACTTTCGACAATTACCGGACGATCTTTGCCACCGACCAATTTGTGCGCGCTCTCGTCAACTCGATAGGCATCGCGCTGATCGCCACCTTCGTCGCGGTGCTGCTCGGCATGCTCGCGGCGTACGCGATCTCCCGGCTCAGGTTCCCCGGCAAGCAGGCACTGGTCGGGGTGTCGCTGCTGATCGCGATGTTCCCGCAGGTGTCGCTCATCTCCCCGCTGTTCGACATCGAACGCCGGCTCGGGCTGTTCGACACGTGGCCCGGCCTGATCCTGCCGTACATCACGTTCGCCCTGCCGCTGGCCATCTACACGCTCTCGGCGTTCTTCAAGCAGATCCCGTGGGACCTCGAGAAGGCGGCCAAGATGGACGGCGCCACCCAGGGCCAGGCGTTCCGAAGGGTGATCGCGCCGCTGGCGGCGCCCGGGGTCTTCACCACCGCGATCCTGGTGTTCATCTTCTGCTGGAACGACTTCCTGTTCGCCATCTCGCTGACCTCGACCGAACAGGCGCGCACGGTCCCGGCTGCGCTGGCGTTCTTCACGGGCGAGTCGCAATTCGAGGATCCGACGGGCGCGATATCCGCGGCCGCCGTCGTGATCACCATTCCGATCATCCTGTTCGTGCTGTTTTTCCAGAGGCGCATCGTCTCCGGTCTGACGTCCGGCGCCGTGAAGGGTTAGGAGAGTCGCGATGGCCGAAATCGTGCTGGATCACGTCAGCAAGAGCTTCCCGGACGGCACCGTCGCCGTCGAGGACGTCGACCTGGAGATCGCCGACGGCGAGTTCATCATCCTGGTCGGCCCGTCGGGTTGCGGAAAGTCCACAACCCTCAACATGATCGCCGGGCTCGAGGACATCACGTCGGGCGAGCTGCGCATCGGCGGTCAACGCGTCAACGACAAGGCGCCCAAGGACCGGGACATCGCGATGGTGTTCCAGTCGTACGCCCTCTATCCGAACATGACCGTGGGCGAGAACATGGCGTTCCCCCTGCGGCTGGCCAAGCTCGACAAGTCGGTCATCAAGCAGAAGGTCGACGAAGCGGCCCGGGTGCTGGAGCTGACCGACCACTTGGACCGCAAGCCGGCGAATCTGTCCGGCGGCCAGCGCCAGCGCGTGGCAATGGGACGCGCCATCGTCCGCAATCCGAAGGCCTTCCTCATGGACGAGCCGCTGTCCAATCTGGACGCGAAATTGCGCGTTCAGATGCGTACCCAGGTCTCCCGGCTGCAGAAGCAACTCGGCACCACCATGGTGTACGTGACGCACGACCAGACCGAGGCGATGACGCTCGGCGACCGCGTCGTGGTCATGCGGGGCGGCGTGGTGCAGCAGGTCGGCGATCCGCAGGCGCTGTACGACTTCCCCGTCAACCTGTTCGTGGCCGGCTTCATCGGCTCACCCGCGATGAACTTCCTACCCGCGCAGGTCGAGGAGTCGATGCTGCGGACACCGCTGGGTGACCTGCCGCTGAACGACCGCCTCCGCCGCCTGGTGTCACACAGCGACACGCCACGGCAACTCGTCCTGGGCGCTCGTCCTGAGCACTTCGAGGATGCTGCTCTCGTCGACGACGCCGCCCGGGCGCGCGGTGCTCAATTCGAGGCGTCCGTCGACGTCGTCGAGTCGCTCGGCTCCGACAAGTACGTCTACCTGGCAGTCAGCGGAGACCGGGCCGTCTCGCGTGACCTGGAGGACTTGGCCGCCGACGCCGGCGCGAGCGACCTGGGTGCGACCGAGGGCCTGGTGACCCGGATGTCGGTGGAGTCACGTGCCCGCGAGGGCGCGTCCGCCCGCGTCTGGGTCGATCTCGACAAGGTTCACCTGTTCGACCCGGAGAGCGGTCGCACTCTGACCACGGACCGCCTTCCGTCGGCGCCGGTCCCCGAGGGAACCGGGCGCTGATCATGGATTTCTCCGGTGCGGCCGACCACCACACGTGGCCGGATCTGAAAGCAACCATCGAACGGGGCGGAGAACGCACGCTGGTGCGTTTGTCCGGAGAGATCGACCGTGACAACGTCGACCGCCTCGATGGCACTCTCCTCCAAGCAGAGACCGGCGATCCGCTTCTCATCGTGGTCGATCTGGCGGAAGTCGGCTTTCTCGGTGCGGCCGGCGCAAGCGTGCTCTTGGCACACCGGAACAAGCTGAGCCGGCGTGGCCGCGGCCTCGAGCTTTCGAATCCGCGGCCCCCGGTCGGGTCAGTCCTGCGGGTCTGCGGCCTCTGGGCGACGACTGGGCACCGGAGTCGGGCACCGGCGCCGTGGCCGGCCGGCGACGGCGGGCCCGGCAAGCACCTGCTGCTGATCGAGGACGACCCGGCCGTACAGCGCGTGCTCACCATCGCGTTGCGGGAGGAGGGGTTCCGCCTCGACGTCGCAGCGACCGCTCGGCAGGCCCTGGACCTGTTCGCGCAGCTACCGGTCGAGGTGGTGCTGCTCGACCTGATGCTGCCCGACCTCGACGGCCTGGAACTGTGCCGTCGTCTGCGGACGGTGAGCGACGTGCCGTTGATCATGGTGACCGCCCGGGCCGACAGCCACGACATGGTCGCCGGTCTCGAGAGCGGCGCCGACGACTACATCGTCAAACCGTTCGTGGCCAAGGTCCTGGCGGCACGCGTCCGCGCGCTGATGCGGCGGGCACAAGGTCCCCGCCCGGAGCGCGTCGTGACCGCCGGTCCGCTTGAGGTGCGTCCGGCCGAGGCCGTGGTGCTGTCCGGCGGCAAACCGGTCACGCTGACCAGGACCGAGTTCCGCCTCCTGGTCACGCTCGCGGAGCGCCTGGGCGAGGTGGTCAGCCGTGATGAGCTGCTGCGTGAGGTGTGGGGCTACGACTACCTGGGCGACGGGCGGCTGGTCGACGTGCACATCCGGCGACTGCGCGCCAAGGTCGAGCCGGACCCGTCACGCCCACGGCAGCTGATCACCGTACGGGGTCTGGGCTACCGCCTGCGACGATGAGAACTCCGATGGCGCTCAGTCTCCACGACCGGGTCGGCGCCACGTTCGCACTGGGTGCGCTCGCCGTCTCGGCCGTGCTGGCCGTCGTCAGCTCGGCGCTGGTGCGGCCGGTGATGGTGGAACAGCGCCGGGTATCCGCCGAGCGCCAAGCGGCGGTCAACGCCGAGGTGGCCGGTCGCGCGCTCGGCGAGGCGCCGGGCTCGATCGCCGAGACGTTGCGTAGCCTGGACCGCCCGCTGACGTCCTATTCCCTGGTCGCCACGGACGGGCGCTGGTACGCGAGCCAGGCCACCGCGGACGCCGGCGATCTGCCGGCGGATCTGCGAGCCGCCGCCTTGCGGAGCCGGACGGCCACGGCGAACGTCTCCCTGCCGCACGGCCGATCCCTGGTCGTCGTCCGCCCGCTCGCCGGCGGTTCCGGTTACGTCGAGGTCTTCGCGCTCGACGACATCGCCCAGACGATGCGCATGCTGGTGTTCATCATGATCGGTGCGGGGTCGGCCACGGCTTTGGCCGGAGCGGGGCTGGGCCGGTGGGCCGCCCGGGCGGCGCTACGACCGGTCACCGCGCTGACCCGTGCGGCAGGCGCGGTTGCGCAGGGAGACCTCACCGTGCGCATGTCGGCCCGCCACGACGCTGACCTGCGCCCTCTCACCGAGGCGTTCAACCGGACGGTCGCCGAGTTGCACCGGCGGGTGCAGCGCGACGGCCGGTTCGCCGCGGACGTCAGCCACGAGCTGCGGACGCCGCTGACCACCATCGTCAACGCGGTCGCCCTGCTCGGAGCCCACCGCGACGACCTCAAGCCCGCCGATCGCGAACTGCTCGACCTGCTCACCGACGAGGTCGACCGGTTCCGGCACGTCCTGACCGACCTGCTGGAGGTCGCCACAGCGGCTGAGACCCCCCTGGCGACCGGACCGGTGCCCGTCGCCGAGATCATGGCCGTTGCCGACCGGGTGACCGGACGGCGTGTCAGTGACGTCCCGCTCAAGGCCGGCGCGGTCATCGGCGACCGCTCTCGGCTGGAGCGGGTCATGACCAACCTGGCCGTCAACGCCGAACGGCACGGCGGCGGGCTGGTGCGCGTCGCCGCCGACCGCGATGCGGGCACCGTGCGCCTTCTCGTCGAGGACAGCGGTCCCGGGGTGCCGCCGGGCTGCCGCCGGGAAATCTTCGAACGGTTCAGCCGTCTGCACCCGCGGCGTACGGAGGGCACCGGCCTCGGTCTTGCTCTGGTGGCCGAGGAGGTGCGGCGGCACGGCGGACGGGTGTGGGTCGAGGACCGCGCCGCCGGCGGCGCCCGCTTCGTCGTCGAACTTCCCGCGGCCCCCTAATCCGCCGCGCCACCGGCGACCACCCGTTCCTCCGAGAAGTGACACGCGTCAGGATGCGGCCGCGACCGCGGGCGCAAGTCGGGGTCATCCGCGGCACAGACATCGGCGGCCTTCCAGCAGCGGGTGCGGAAGCGGCATCCGGACGGCGGATCGGCCGGGCTGGGGACGTCGCCGGTGAGCACGATGCGCTCCGGCCGGCGGCGGTCCGGCTCGGGGTCCGGAGCGGCGGAGAGCAGAGCCTGCGTGTACGGGTGCGCGGCATGCTCGTACACCTCGCCCTCCGATCCCGCCTCCACCACCCGCCCGAGATACATGACGGCCACCCGATCACAGATGTGCCGGACCACCGAGAGATCATGGGCGATGAAGATGTATGCGATCCCGAACTCGCGCTGCAGGTCCTCGAGAAGATTGACCACCTGGGCCTGCACCGAGACGTCGAGCGCGCTGACCGGCTCGTCGCAGACGATGACCTCGGGACGCAGCGCCAGCGCCCGGGCGATGGAGATGCGCTGACGCTGCCCCCCGGAGAACTGGTGCGGGTAGCGGTTGACGAAGTCCGGATCGAGGCCGACCACCTCCAGCAGTTCCCGCACCCGGGAGCGGATCTGCGACCTGGGGAGCACGTCGCGATGGATGCGGAACGGCTCGGCAACGAGGTCGCCGACGGTGCGCCGCGGGTCCAGCGACGAGTACGGGTCCTGAAAGACGATCTGCACGCGCCGCCGGAACCGCCGGCGGTCGGTGCGCGTCAGTCCACGCACCGGCGTCCCGTCGAACAAGACCTCCCCGGCGGTGGGCTCCTCCAGCATGACGAGCAGTCGTGCCAGGGTGGACTTTCCGCAGCCGGACTCTCCCACCACACCGAGCGTCTCGCCGCGCCGCAGTTCCAGGCTCACTCCGTCAACGGCGCGCACTTCGCCGTACCGCTTGCGGCGAACCACACCGCGGGTAAGCGGGTAATGCTTGACCAGGCCACGAGCGGCCATGATCACATCAGCTCCGGCCATCGAGCACCTCCTCGAAGAAATGACAGGCGCTACGCCGGCCGCTCTCCACCCGGTAAAGAGGCGGATCATCCACCCTGCAGACCGGGCGGCGATGGCGGCACCGCGGATGGAACGGGCAACCCGGCGGGATACGGGCGAGGTTGGGCGGCGCGCCTCCGATGGGTTCGAGGCGTCCCGCCCGGGCCGACACCCGCGGCACCGAAGCGAGCAGACCTTCGGTGTACGGGTGGGCGGGCGCCCGGAACAGCCGGCTCGCATCGGCGGTCTCGACGACCCGTCCGGCGTACATCACCGCGATCCGGTCGGCGACCTCCGCGACGACTCCCAGGTCGTGGGTGATCAGCACCAGGGCCATGCCGTTGTCGGCCTGCAGCTCCGCCAGAAGTTCCAGGATCTGGGCCTGCACGGTGACGTCCAGCGCGGTGGTCGGCTCGTCGGCGATGAGCAGCTCCGGCTCGAGCGCCAGCGCCATGGCGATCATGACGCGTTGGCGCATCCCGCCGGAGAACTCGTGCGGGTAGTCGCCCAGCCGGTCCGCAGCGGCCGGGATGCGGACACGGTCCAGCAGCTCGGCGGCCTGCCGTCGCGCCTCGGCACGTGAACACCCGCGGTGGATGCGCAGCATCTCGGCGATCTGCCAGCCGACGGTGAAGACCGGGTTGAGCGCGGTCAGCGCGTCCTGGAAGACCATCGCGATCCGGTCGCCACGCAGTCGCCGCCGCTGCTGCTCACCCACGGTGAGCAGGTCTTGCCCGGCGAACCGGATGGCTCCGCCGGTCACGTGCGCCGGAGGGGTGTCGAGAATGCCCATGATCGCCTGGGCGCTGACGCTCTTGCCCGAGCCCGACTCCCCCAGCACGGCGAACGTCTCGCCGGGCAGCACCGTGTAGGACACGCTGTTGACGGCACGGACGACACCGTCACGGGTACGGAACTCCACACTCAGGTCCTCCACCTCCAGCAACGGTTCGCCGGTCCGCGTGACGTCGATGACCATCGTCGTTCACCTCAGCTTGGGGTCGAGAGCGTCGCGCAGGGCGTCGCCCATGAGGATGAAGCTCAGCACTGTCAGACTCAGGAAGAGGCCCGGCCAGAGCAGCAGGTGCGGCGCCTGCCCGATCCGGTACTGCGCGTCCGAGATCATCAGCCCCCAGGAGATCGCCGGCAGCTGCAGACCGACGCCTAGGAACGACAGGGTGGCCTCGACCGAGATGACGATGCCGGCGTAGATGGTGGCGTAGACCAGCACCGGGGCGATCGCATTCGGCAGCACGTGGGTAGCCAGGATCCGCGGATTCGACGCTCCCAGCGCGCGGGCGGCGCTGATGTGGTCGGCGCCGAGCACGGTCAGGACCGACGAGCGCATCAGGCGGGTCATCGTGGGCCAGCCGAGTGCCACCAGCACCAGCCCGACCTGCAGAATGCCCCGGCTGCCGACCGTCGACAGCAGCACGATGGCGCCGAGCACGAACGGAAGGCCGAACACGACGTCGGTGAACCGGGAGATCACTGTGTCCGCCGGGCCCCGATAGTAGCCGGCCAGCGAGCCCAGGGTGACCGCCACCGCCACGGTGCCCAGGGTGACCAGGATGCCGATGGCGATCGAGGCCCGGGCGCCGTGGACGACGCGCGAGTAGTAGTCGCAACCCAGCACGTCGTATCCGAACGGGTGGGCCCACGACGCCGGCGCGAGCGACAGCGAGAGGTCACAGGCCCGCGGATCGGTCCGGGTGAACAAGCCGGGAAAGGCGGCCATGAGCACGAAGACCAGGACCACACACCCGGAGATCAGAAACACCGGGTCCCGCCGCAGCTCACGCCAGGCATCGGCCCAGAGACCACCGCGCCGTTCCGGCGGCCGGGGCTCATCGGCGGTCCACGCGTCCGTGCCGGCCGTAGCCGGTATCCGGGCAGTGGAGTCCTCAGTCATAGCGGATCCTCGGATCGAGCACGCCGTAGAGCAGGTCCACGACGAGATTGGCCAGGACGAACACCAGCACCAGGGCGGTCACGATGCCGACCACCACGGGTCCCTCCTGGGCGCGTACGGACAGGAACACCTGCTGGCCCACGCCGGGAAGGTTGAAGATGCCCTCGGTGACGATGGCGCCGCCCATGAGGGCGCCGAGGTCGACGCCGAGAAAGGTGACCACCGGGATGAGCGAGTTGCGTAACGCGTGGATGCCGACTACCCGTGTGCGCGCCGCACCCTTGGCGGTCGCGGTGCGCACGTAGTCGGCCCGTAGGTTCTCCACCAGCGAGGTGCGGGTCAGACGGGCGACGTACGCGAGCGAGAGCGCGCCGAGCACGAAGCCGGGCAGCAGATAGCTACGGGCGCCGTCGGTCAGTCCGGCGATCGGGAACCAGCCCAGTCGCACCCCGAGGACGAGCTGCAGGGTGAAGCCGAGCACGAAGGTCGGGATGCTGACGATCGCCGTGGTGGTGACCAGCACGAGGCTGTCCAGGAAGGATTTGCGCCGCAGGGCCGCCAGCACGCCGGCGGCGATCCCGAGCACGATCTCGAAGGCCAAGGCGACCAGGGCCAGTTTGATCGTCACCGGGAACCGCTCGAGCATGATCTCCGAGACCGCCCGCCCGTTGAAGTCCTGGCCGAAGTCTCCCTGCAACAGACCCCACAGGTACTTGCCGTACTGCACCAGCAACGGATCGTCCAGGTTGTAGCGGTCCCGCAGCGCGAGGTACGTGCCCTCGGCCATCGGGCGATCCCCGGCGAGCGCCCGGATCGGGTCGCCGGGGATCGCGAACACCATCGCGAAGACGATGAACGTGGTGCCGATGAGGACCGGGATCGCCTGCAGCAGGCGCCTGAGCGTGTAGCGGACCATCACACAGCCCTACTGGTCGACGGTGACCTGAGCGAGCCGGATGCGGGCGAAGGCGTCGATGGCGACGTCGCCCACCCGGGCCGAATGCGCTCCCTGCACCTTGCCGAACCACATCGGGATGTTCGGCATGTCGGCCAGAATCAGATCCTCCGCTCGTTGGTAGAGCTGGATGCCGGCGTCGACCGACTCGGCGGCGTTGCCCTGCTCGATGAGACGGTCGACCTGCTGGTTGGAATATCCGAAGTTGTTGCTCGACCCGGTGGTGGAGTAGATCGGCTGCAGGTAGTTCTGCGGGCTCGGGTAGTCCATCACCCAGCCGAGACGGAAGGGCCCGGTGACGTCTTCGGCGTCCAGCAGGCTGAGGTACTCGGCGAACTCCAGCGACCGGAACGTGATCGAGGTGATGCCGAGGTTGGAGCGCAGTTGATTGGAGACCGCCTCCATCCACTTCTCGTGCCCCGAGCCGCTGTTGAACCACAGGGTCAAGGCGCCGTCCCATCCGCCGGCCTGCTGCAGCAGTGCCTTCGCCGCGGCCGGGTCGTAGCGGCACGCGGTGCCGCAGGGGTCAGGACGCGCCCCGGCGACCACCGGGGAGACCAGCGACCGGGCCGGGGTGTACGCGCCGGAGAAGATCGCGTCGATGATGGCCTGCCGATCGATGGCCATCGACAGCGCCCGGCGCAGCCGTGCGTCCGAGAAGCGGTCGTCGTAGAGGGGGAATCCGAGGTAGGTGAAAGACGAGCTGGGCCGCTCGATGTAGCGGTCACCGAACTGGCTGCGCGCACCGGCCAGTCGCTCCGGGGGCAGAGCGTCCATGATGTCGACGTTGCCGCCGAGCAGGTCGTTGTACGCGGTGTTGACGTTGCTGTAGATCCGGAACGTGATCGCGTCGGCCTTCGCCTCCTCGCCGGCGTAGCCGTCGTACTTCTGCACCCGGATCTGCTGGTTGTGCTGCCAGGCGCCGTCCATCCGGAAGGGCCCGTTGCCGACCGGGCGCTCCTCGAAGGCGTCCGGGTCCCCGGTGTAGGACCGCGGCAGCGGATAGAACGCCGTGTAGCCGAGAGTCACCGGGAACTGACTGAACGGCTGAACGAGGGTCACGCGCAGGGTCAGCGGGTCCACCACCTCGACGCCGCTCATCTCGGTGGCCTCCGGCCGCGTGCCCGCTGCGGCGCCCTCGGGCACCTGCAGGTCGTCGTAGCCCTGGATGTTCTCGAAGAAGTAGGCGTTTCCGTAGGCGTTCGGGCCGTAGGCCCCGGCGTTCCAGCCGCGGGCATAGGCCGCCGCGTCCACCGGTTCGCCGTTGTGGAACGTCCATCCCTGCTTGAGCCGGATGGTCCAGACGCGCTGGTCGCCGGACTCGATCGATTCGGCCGTGCCGGACCCGATCCGCACGTCGTTGCTGTTGACGTCGTAGTCCACCAGCGGTGTGAACAGTGCTCCCAGCACCTCGGCGCCGCAGGTCTCGTTGGTGTTCTGCGGCACGAGATGTTCCGGTTCGCAGACATAGACCGAGAACTCCCCACCAGTGCTCGCCGTCGCGTCGTCGTCTCCCCCGCCGCCGCATCCCGCCACGATCAGCGAGACGGCGGCGAGGCCGGTCAGGATCGGTGATGTCCGCATGTCGGCCTCCGTTCGTCGGCGCCGTCGCCGAGCCCGGGAGAGGCGGCGTTCGGCATGACCTCTCATCCAGTGGAGGCCGCAAGGGCAGCCGGGCGCAGCCGACGGCAACCGATCGGCGCCGTTCCGTACGTCGTTCGCAACGTTCGTCACGCATCCGTAAGGTTGCCCGGCTGCCGGTGGGCGGCCGCCGCACGTATGACGATTTGTTGACAACGCGCGTGATCACCGGCGCCGCCGTTTCTCGTCCTCACCGCCGGGTAGGCCATCTGGAGGTGTGCACGAAGTTCCGTCGTGGCCGGGTCGAGGAGGTGTGTGTTGCGAGTTCTGGCAGCGCGCTATCGCCTCGAACGTGCCGTCGGTCGCGGCGGGATGGCTACCGTGTGGCGAGCCCGTGACCTGGTGCTGCACCGGACCGTCGCGGTCAAGCTGCTGGCGCCCGAGCTGACCGGGGACGCCGATCTCACCCGGGCCGTCCTCGAGGAGGCGCGAGCCGCTGCGCGCCTGTCCCACCCGAGCCTGGCCGGGGTGTACGACTACGGCGAAACCACCGACGACGGCCACCGGCAACCCTTCGTCGTGCTGGAGTTCATCGACGGGATCACGCTGGCCGCGCGCATCGCCGCGGACGGACCGATGCACTGGACGGAGTCGCTCTCTGTCTGCGCTCAGGTCGCCGACGCCCTGGCCGCGGCGCACAGAGCCAACCTCGTGCATCGAGATGTCAAACCGGGCAACGTCATGCTGACCGCCGCGGGCGCCAAGGTGGTCGACTTCGGCGTCGCCACTCCCGCCGGGCGGCTGCCCGTCGACCCCTCCGGGCGCCTCTGGGGAACGCCCGCTTACCTGCCGCCCGAGCAACTGCACCGAGGGCATGCGTTTCCCGCAGGTGACGTGTACGCGCTGGGCCTGCTCATGCACGAGTGCCTGGCCGGTCGCCCGCCCTGGCAGTCGACCAGGGTCGACGAGCTGCTTGCCGAGCGGAGCCGTACGCCGGTGCCGAAGCTGCCGCGCCCGGCTGGGCTGCCGCCCGATGTCGAGGCCCTCTATCGCCGTTGCCTGTCGCCCGATCCGGCTGATCGTCCCTCCGCCGCCGAGGTTGCCCGCGTGATTCGGCAGGTCGGACCGGCCGGCGTCACACCGCGCGAGGCAGACGGAAGGACACTGCGTACGGCAGTCGCCTCCACCGGGGCCACGGCTCCCGTCGTGCCGCGACGGCGGCGTCGCCTCTCCCGGCAGGCGATCGCGCTGGCAGTCGCGCCCGCCGCCGTGCTGTCCGGCACGATAGGCGCGAACCTCGTCACGCCCCCCGGTGACGAGGCCGCGCGGGCCGGCGGGCCGGCGTCGGACGAGCAGGTCACCTCATGCGCCGCCGACTACCTGAGCAACCGGCGGGCCGACGGCTCGTTCACCGCTCAGCTGCAGATGTCCCATACGGGAGACACACCGCTGTCCGACTGGTCGGCGCGTTTCACCGTGCCCGCCGGTCACCGGGTCTCGGACATATCGGGTGCTACGTGGACGCAGAGCGCCGACCGGGTGACGATCATCGCGGACGACGTGCTGCGGCCTGGTTCGGCCGCCACGATTCTCGTCAAGGGCACCTTCGACCGTACGGAGGAGGGCACACCGAGCGGTTTCAGCCTCAACGGGGCCGAGTGCGGTCGCGCCGTCACCCAGGTCCGATCGTCATCCGGCACGTCGCCCACATCGGCCGGGGCAACGCGGACTCATCGGCTCGTCCCGGAACAACGTTCACCACGGACCGCCGAGACCCGGACGGCGCCCCGCACCGACGCGCCCACGACCTCATCCGCCTCGCCGGTTCCGTCGTCTCCGCCGGTCCCGTCGTCTCCCGCGGTTCCCTCATCTACCGCCGTTCCGTCGTCTCCCGCTGTCCCGTCATCTCCGGCCGTATCCACCTCGCCGAGTGCGAGCGGGACGCCGGCAGCGCCCTCCGGATCGGCCCCCACCGGTAATCCGACGCGGGAACCGACCGGAGCCCCTACTCTTTCGCCGCCCACGACCGGCCGTCCCGCCGCGAGCCCATCGTCCTCGACGGCGTCCAGATCACCACAAATCAGCAGCCGGCCACAGCCCGGCACCAGTGTCCGTCCGGGGACTCCCGACAGGCAGACATCGGCGGCCACGATCAACATGTGATCGCGGCCGCCGGTCGGACACATCGAAAGCCAACGCTCTGACACCGTCCAGATCAGCGACACCGTCCAGATCAGCGGACTCGCGATCTCGCATGTCCGCCGGTGCCGGGCGTCGCCGTGCGGCGACGCCCGGGTCAGCTGTCAGCGGAAGAACCCACGGCTCGGCGGGACATAGCCCGGCGCCCCGTACGGCGCATAGCCGTAGTACCCGTACAGTTCGTTGAAGTACTCGTCCTTGTCGACGAGGTCCGGGTCGTAGTGCGGGGCGCCGGCCACCTGCACCCGGGAACGGTCGATCCCGACCTCCTCGTCGGTCACGCGCTCTACGGCCTCCACCGGGATGAACAGCGGTGTGGCGCCGATGCCGAACAAGCCTCCGTGCTCGACCCGGACAAGCCGCACCTTCCGGTGCTCGGTATCGATCAGCAGATCATCCACCTTGCCCAATTCGTGGCCATCCCGGTCCAGAACCTTGCGTCCGCGAATGTCCTGGTCCCGATCGGCCAGCATCTGGCCGCTGTCGCCCAGTCGCATCATGGTGCCGGACTCGATGTTCATCGTGCGTCTCCTCCCCGGCTCGCCGAGCCGGTAGATTCATCGAGGTACAAGGGGTCCACGGCAAACGCTAGGCGGCCATTTCCGCGGGCTTCATACAGAACCTTGTCGGTTCGATGACGCGCTCTCCCTTGCCGATCCGGCGACCAGGCTCACTTTCGGGCCCGCGAATCACCGTCCTTTCGGCCCGCGAATCACCGTCGCCGCCCCCCGGTCATCGGCCTGACCGTCGCAGAACCGTCACAGACCCGCAGAGCACCCGCCACACCACCCGGGAAATCTGGGCGCTGGTGCCGCGGCCGGAGGTACGGCGCCCTCGTCCCCCGCGAGCGGCCCGCCGCCACGGTCGCGGCATCCAGCCCGCGCCTGGCATCGCTGAGGCCGGCGTTCTCCCTGGAGCCCTCGTCAGGTTTCATCGGAGTGCAGGGGTACCGATTGTTGATCGTCATAAAGCCGGTGAAAGATGATCAATCCGGCCGAGTTTCGAAGGACGGTGCAATGGGTTCCTGGATGCGTCGGCGCGACCACAACATCTACCTCAAGGCGTTCTCGCTGCTGTTCTGTGGCGCGCTCGCGGGAGTCATAGTGGCTGCGGCCGCCTTTCCGGCTGCGGCCATGTCGGGCCTGATGGTCAAGGCCACTGGCCGGGCCGTCGCGAGTCTGCCGAGCGAACTCCGGGATTTCAGATCGCCGCAGATCACGCGGGTCTACGCGTCCGACAACAGAACGCAGATCGCACAGTTCTACGACGAGTTCCGCAGCGACGTGCCTCTGCAGGACATCTCGAAACACATGCGCGACGCCATCGTGGCCGCTGAGGACCGGGAGTTCCACCACCACAACGGCGTCGACCTCAAGGGTGTCGTCCGCGCGTTCGTCAACAACAACAACGGCAAATCCAAGCAAGGCGCGTCGACGATCACGATGC
This sequence comes from Paractinoplanes hotanensis, assembly GCF_023717965.1. Lineage (NCBI taxonomy): Bacteria > Bacillati > Actinomycetota > Actinomycetes > Micromonosporales > Micromonosporaceae > Paractinoplanes > Paractinoplanes hotanensis. Next base: position 20,654 of record NZ_JAMQOL010000067.1, read on the forward strand.
AGTGGGTCCGGATGTCGCTGGCGTACTCGGCGACGAATCCGCAGCAGGTGGTCGACGCGACCGAGGACACGGCCAAGCGCAAGCTCGCCGAGATGAAGTACGCGCTGCAGGTGGAGAAGCAGCTGTCCAAGAACCAGATCCTGGAGCGCTACCTGAACATCGCGCCCTTCGGCAACCGAGCGTACGGCGTGTCCGCCGCCAGCCGGGTCTACTTCAACAAGAAGCCCAAGGACCTCACGATCGCAGAAGCCGCGTTGCTGGCCGGCATCGTCAAGGCGCCGTCGAGCTTCAACCCCGCCACACCGGACGGCCACCGGCAGATCCGGCAGCGCCGGAACAACTACGTCATCCCCGGCATGGTCGAGATGGGCGCCATCACCCCGGCCCAGGCCGCCAAGGCCAAGAAGGCAGCCGTGCCTCGGAAGGTGAAACGAATCGGCAATGGCTGTGTGTCGGTGGCCAAGAACAACTGGGGCCTCTTCTGCGACTACTTCTACCGCTGGTGGATGAGCCGGCAGGAGTTCGGGAAGAACACGTACGACCGTGAGCGCCGCCTGAAGAGCGGCGGCTACCGGATCACCACGACCCTGGACGTCGACGCCCAGCAGGACGCCCGGCGCCGAGTCGCCCAACTGATCTCAGAAAAGAACAAGAACGCCCTGCTGCTAGCCGCGGTCGAGCCCGGCAACGGCAAGGTGCGGCTGCTCGCCGCCAACCGGCGCTACAAACTGGACGACCCGGCCGATCCGCAGAACCGTCTCAGTTCAGACCCCAAGAAGGCCGCCAAAGGCATCCGGGGCTCGTACCCGAACACCACCAACCCGCTGCTGACCGGCGGCGGCGACATCACCGGCTACCAGGCCGGCTCGGTCATGAAAATCTTCACGATCGTGGCCACGCTGGAAGAGGGCTACCCGCTGGACTACACCATCAAGGCCAAGAAGCGGGCCAAGACGCGATACATCATCGATCGGGGCAACGACTCCGCCTGTCCCGGCACGCGCTTCTGGTGCCCCAGCAACGCCGGAGGCGGCGGCGAGGGCCGATACAACATGTGGACCGGCTTCGCCAAGTCGATCAACACCTACTTCGTCCCCCTGGTGGAGCGGGTCGGCGCGGAGAAGGCAGTGGCGGTCGCCAAGAGGTTCGGAGTCAAGTTCCGGGCGGCGAGCGACGCCAAGTACGCGTCACCGAAGCACGCACACCAATGGGGCGCCTTCACCCTCGGCGTGTCGGCCACCACGCCGCTCGACATGGCCAACGCGTACGCCACGCTGGCCGCGGACGGCATGCACTGCGAACCGACCCCGATCGAGCGGATCAGCACCCACGACGGCCGGAAGCTCGACGTCGGTAAGTCGTACTGCACCCGGGCGACCAGCAAGGACGTGGCGCGTGCGGCACTGGACGCAGCCCGCTGCCCGGTCGGCGATTCCGCCCAGCTCGGCCGCTGCCACGGCAGCACCGCCGCCGACACGAAGCGCGTCGTCAGGCACCCGGTGTTCGGCAAGACCGGTACGACGGACGACGACAAGACTGCCGCACTTATCGCGGGCACCACATCGCTGGTCGTGGCCGGCTACCTGGTCAACCCCGACTACCAGAACCACCGCGATCGGTTGCGCCACCACCAGGTCAACCCGGCGGTGTACCGGACGCTCGCCGACTACATGAAGGGCAAGCGCAAGGTCGAGTTCAAGAAGCCGGCAGACAAGACCCTGGCACACGGCGACCGCACCTCATCGCGCAGATGATTCCGCATGGCGCTCGCCGGCCGCTCCCGAGCCGCAGCACCGTGGCACCGACCGCGACGGGCAGTTCACGGCGCCGGCGACTGCGCACCTGCACGGCGACGGGGTATCCGGGGCGACGCCCTGCGCACGCCGTGACTTGAAGGATTCTTCAAGTGCTAAATTGCGAGCATCCGTATTTCGCAACGACGGGACTGTTGCCGTGGGTGTTCCGCTCCACCAGGTCAAGGCCGAGCTGTTCCGCACGCTCGGTCATCCCGTGCGTGTACGGGTGCTGGAACTCCTCCAGGACGGACCGCTGGCGGTTCGGGATCTGCTCGCCGAGATCGATGTCGAGGCGTCGAACCTGTCTCAGCAACTCGCCGTGCTGCGCCGGGCCGGCCTGGTCATCTCCAGCCGGGAAGGCGCCCTGGTCGTCTACGCGCTGAGCACTACCGACGTGGCCGATCTGCTGGCCGCGGGCCGGCGCATCCTCGCCTCCGTGCTCGACGACCGCGACGGTCTGCGCGAGCAACTGCGTGCCGAAGGCACCTTCCGATGAGCCCATGGGCTACACGTTTCGTCGAGCTGCTGCCACAGCGTTCCGACTGGGCTGCGGCCCGCCGCTCGCCGCGCCGGGACATCCTGGCCGGCGTGACCGTCGCGATCGTGGCGCTGCCGCTGGCGTTGGCGTTCGGTGTCGCCTCCGGCATGGGCGCCCAAGCCGGCTTGGTCACGGCCGTGGTCGCCGGTGCCCTGGCCGCCCTCTTCGGCGGGTCGAACCTGCAGGTCTCCGGGCCGACCGGGGCGATGACCGTCGTGTTGCTGCCGATCGTGGACCGCTTCGGCGGGCCCGGCGTGCTGATGGTCGGCGCCATGGCCGGCCTCCTGCTGATCGCTCTGGCCGTCGCCCGCCTCGGCCGGTACGTGCGATACCTGCCCACTCCCGTCGTCGAGGGCTTCACCGCCGGTATCGCCGTGGTGATCGCCCTGCAGCAGGTGCCGGCGGCCCTGGGTGTCGTCGGCGCCCAGGGCGACAAGGTGTGGGCCGTCGCCGGCGACGCGCTGCTCCGCTTCGTTCAGCACCCGAATCCTGCCCCCGCGTTGATGACCGCCACGGTCGCGGCGGTCATTCTTGTCGGTGCCCGGTGGCGCCCGGCACTGCCGTTCTCGCTGTTCACCGTCATCGCCTGCTCAGTCTTCGCCGAACTGGCGCCGTTCGATCTAGCCCGCATCGGTGCGCTGCCGTCCGGGTTCCCCGCCCCGTCGGTGAGCTTCTGGGACTGGCACGCCGTGCCGAGCCTGTTCACCGCCGCGCTGGCTGTCGCCGCGCTCGCCGCGCTGGAAAGTCTGCTCTCGGCCACGGTCGCGGACGGCATGACCGTCAACGAACGCCATCACCCCGACCGCGAACTGTTCGGCCAAGGCCTGGCCAACCTCGTCACTCCGGTCATGGGTGGAGTTCCCGCCACGGCGGCGATCGCCCGCACCGCCGTGAACGTCCGCGCCGGCGCCCGCTCAAAAGTGGCCGCTCTCACCCATGCCGTCGTCCTGGCCGGAGTCGTACTGGCCGCCGCCCCACTGGTCTCCCGGATTCCGCTCGCAGCGCTGGCCGGCGTCCTGATCGCCACCACCGTGCGGATGGTCGAGGCTGCCTCCCTCCTCGCGCTGCTACGCGCCACCCGCCGCGACGCCGTCGTGCTGGTCCTGACCTTCGCCGTCACGGTCGTGTTCGACCTTGTCGCCGCTGTAGCGGTCGGCCTCGGCGTGGCCGTCGTGCTCGCCCTCCGTGCGGTCGCCCAGTCCGTTCGGGTCGAACAGATCCCGCTCGAGACCGGCGACTTCACCGCAGAGGAACAGGCCCTGCTCGATCAGCACATCGTCGCGTACCGCATCGACGGACCGCTCTTCTTCGCCGCCGCCCACGACTTCCTGATCCAGCTGACCGAAGTCGCCGACATCCGCGTCGTCATCCTGCGCATGTCCCGCGTGTCCACCATCGACGCCACCGGAGCCCACATCCTCGGCGACGCCGTCACCCGGTTACGGCACCGGGGAATCACCGTCCTGCTGTCCGGAGTCGGCCCTGTCCACGAAAAGGTCATGACCACGGTCGCCGCGACCGCCCACCTGTACCGGACCGGACTCGTCTTTCCCGACACCCCTACCGCGATCGAGTTCGCGCGTCACTCGAGCCACCAGCCGGCCGCCGCACCGGTAGCGGCACACGAGAGCACCGACCTGGCACAGGAGCCAATCACACGAAGTCCGCAAGCGGGCTCCCTTTAGCTGCAGTAGTCCAGAGTTGGCCGCAGCACGGGAACCCGGCGTCGTTTACCCAGGGCGCATCGGGATCACCGGCGACTTTCCGGGCGCTGTCATCCACTCACTGTGCACGTCCCGGTTTGCGTGATCATGTTCGCCCGGCGCGCAGCGGCCGGCTCTCCGACTGCGTGAATCTCCTCAGCGCCGTCACAGCAGCAACGCCGGATCATGTCGTACGTGCGAGCTGTGTTGTTCCGGATGTACGGTCCCCCGGATGTGCTGACGCTGGTCGACCTGCCGACGCCGTTGCCACGCGGCGATCAGGTGCAGGTCCGGGTGCACGCCACCACGGTGACGTCCGCCGAGTGCGGGATGCGCCGGGGGGAGCCGCGCTGGGGACGGATCATCATTGGTCTGCGCCGCCCCCGCAAGAGCTTCCGGGTGCTCGGGTTGGAGTTCGCGGGCGAGGTCACGGCGGTCGGGCCGAAGGCGCGCCGGTTGCGGATCGGTGACCGGGTCTTCGGCTTCACCAGCTTCGGCGCCGGGGCGAACGCCGAGTACAAATGCTTGTCTGAGCGGGCATCCGTCACGACGATGCCCACCAACGTGACGTATACGCAAGCCGCAGCCACCGTCGACGGGTTCACCACCGCGTGGCATTTCCTGCGTGAGCTGGGCGGCATCCAACCCGGGCAAAAGATTCTGATCATCGGCGCATCGGGCAGTATCGGCACGTACGCCGTTCAACTCGCCAAACAGGTCGGCGCCACGGTACACGGCGTGTGCAGCGGCCGGAACGCCGAGCTCGTCGAGTCGCTCGGCGCGGACCGAGTGTTCGACTACACCGTCGAGGACTTCACTGCCGGCGGTGAGCGCTACGACGTGGTCTTCGACACTGTCGGTCGCAGCTCCTTCGCCCGCTGTCGGCCGGTGCTCGCACCGCGCGGTTGCTACCTGTCCACGGTCGGCCTGTGGAACAACGTGCTCGCCTTGCGCACGGCCCTTTCCAGCGGCCCGCGGGTCCGGACCGGGATGTCGGTACGCAAACATGCCGCCCTGGCCGCATTGCAAGAATTGCTCCGCCAGAACCGGCTCCAGATCGTCATCGACCGCAGCTATCCGATGGCCGAGATCATCGATGCCCACCGACACGTCGACCGCGGACACAAGGTCGGCAACGTCGTCATCACCGTTGTGCACGACTGATACTTCTACTTCGCCGCAACGCGGGCTGCCACAATCGGTATGCCCCTCCGCCGGCGGGCCGGGGGCCGCACAATGGTCCCCAGCCGCCATCGAGCTGCTGACCCGGTCGGTATCGTGACGGTCCATGACGGCCAAGGGCGACCACTCGGACATCTTCGAAGCCGCTCGGCTCGGCGACGTGCGAGCTGTCCAGGACCATCTCGGCGCGGGAGCGGACATGTCGGCCGTCGACCCGTACGGGTTCACTGCCCTGCACTCGGCGGCGATCGGCGCCGACGCCACACCCGTAGCGCAGAACCTGGCAGTTCTCGACCTGCTCGTCCGGGCCGGTTCCTCCCTGGAACAGCGCAGCGGCGACGGACGGACGGCGCTTTTCCTGGCGGCGGAATTCGCGTCCTCCACCGACGCCGTGCAACTGCTGTTGAATGCCGGTGCGCAAGCCGACATCGCCACGGATAACGGACTGCACGTCCTGGACAACGCCAGGGCGCCGGCCGTCGCGCAATTGCTGTCCCGGGTCACCGGTCGTCCCGTTCCGCGGCAGGCGACCCCCGAGCCCGACCCGGTCCGGATGCAGGCTCGCCAATGGCACGCCGCCAGCGCTCGTATCGCCGCCGTCTTCGAAACGCTCACCGGCGCCGGAGTCGTGGCCCTGCAGAACATCGGGAGCAGCCAGGAAGACGGCTTCGCCGAGTGCGCCCGGGCGTATCGCAGCCATGGTGGAGCGGCAGCCGGGCTGCACGGCTTCTGTTACTACACCCGACAGGACACTAAGCGGGCGAAGCGCACCGGCCGCCTCCCGCTCGCGTTCTGGGGCGCTCCGGAAGGCGCCCCGGGCGATATGAAGCGGGTAGGCGAGTTGGTCGTCGGCGCCTTCCGGGATCACGGCTTCGACGTGGACTGGAACGGCTCCGGGGATACCCGCCCCCTCGCCGATCTACGCGCCTCGTGACCTGTGGGTGCGCCGGTCCTGCGCACCGACGCCGCGCTTTTCGCGGGCGAGCCATCGCTGAAGGGGTGACTGTCACCCGTACGCGCTGCTCGCGCAGAGCTGAGCGGCTGGCGGAAGGCTTGTTGCCCGTACCGGAAACGCCTTCCGCTGGAGTTGGCCGGATCAACGGCGGCAGAGGCCCGCCCGCCGGAGATCGCCTTCTGGCTGCTGGAGCACGGTCGCCATGCCCTCGCCGAGCTGGGCGTCGATATTCCCGGCTCGCGCTCCCCGTTGCCGACCTGTCATTGGAGCGTGCACGCTCCGCGGTGTGATCGTCAAAGGGGCGCGAGACCGTCGGGGTGTCAACGAGTACGCCGACCGGCGACTTCACGCGAGAGGACCAGCGATGACCTACGTGATCAACACGCATCGGTTGCCCGAGAAGACGATGGCCATCGCGATCGAACCGCAAGGCGAGATCGCGACGGCCGAGGCAGCCGACCTGCTGCGAGGAAGGTTCGGCATGGTTCTTGCCGCCACCAACCCGGAACGCATCGTCGTCGATCTCAGTGCGGTTCCCGCGATCTCCGAGGCAGGTGTCGATGCCCTGCGAATGGGATACGACAGAGCGAAGACCCACGACGCGGACGTCGAAGTCGTCCACGCCGCACCGGAGGTGCACGCACAGCTCCGCAGTCAGGGGCTGGCCGCGTTGCTCTCCTGACGGCGGTCCAGCCGACGCGCCCGCACGGGCTTCCGCGACCTGCGCTGCCGGGTACGGAACACGGTCAGCGTCCGGAGCCCGGGCGAGCGCTTTCCCGGTAGCTGAGGCGTACGGCGATCACGATGCCGGCCGCGACTGCCGGCACGGTGACGAGTACCCAGATCCAAGGCGCCGCGATCATCAGCAGGTAGAGCGCAGCCCACGCCACAGCCGCGACTCCGGCCAGCAGCGCCTTGGCCGCAACGCTGGGCCGACGAGCGCCGCGCGCACCACTGCCGAGAGACGGCTCTTCGGCAACCAGTCGAGTGACGATCTGGTCGAACTCCTGGTCCCAGCGCTCAGCCTCCACGGCATCCTCCTGCATCAGTACGACTTGCACCGCTCCACAAGTACCGGCCGGCAATGGCACTGCCCGCTCCCTCCCATCACAGTTTCATGACAAGAGACGCCGTCGCGCTCCTGGTCAGCGTCTCGGCCGGCCGACCCGCAAGCGGGGTGAGCCTCATCCGCCCGCAGCGTGCTCGGGCACGGCGCCTGGGTGTGCAACGTCCACGTAGAACGAGCCGATGGACAGCCCCACCCGGAACGGCAGACGGGCGGCGGACAGGGTCACCACGGTCGCTGTGGCGCCGTTCTCGGTGGAGGACGGGCTTACCTCTTGTATCGCCGGTAGGTTCGCGGTAGGACGCTGAGCGGAATCCCGCGCGTTACGGAAAGTCAACGCCAAGGTGCGTCCGTCGTCGCGATAGGCCACTCGGTAGCCCGGACGGTTTCCTTGGAAACGTACGAGGAGCCGGTCGTAGTCCTGGCGTTCGTCGAGAACAATCTCGGTAAGTTCTGCCCGCGCAGTCGCCGTTGCGGCGCCGGGGCTGGATCTAGCCACTATCTGCCACTCCGAACCCACGACGCCCTCGTCCGCGGGCGGGCGGTCCGGCCAGGCGCAGCCTGCGGCGACGAAAACAACCGCGAACACCGAAGCCACGACGGCGAAGACCCGGCCGTAGACATCGGTGAGATGCGAAACCCGGCTCATGCACCGGAAATTATGCCTGGGGCCGCACGACGGCCGAACGATAGTGTGACGGTTCCATGACCATTGACGCGACTCCGTGGTGGTGGGTTTCCGATCGGCACGCCTGGCCCCGCGGAACGGCCAGGCGCAGTCCGCCGTCGCGGCCGGGAACCATCGTTGGCCGGCCCGGCGGGAAAGCGCTGATACCGGGTAGCGAGGGTCGATGACGCGGCGCGGATCACCCGGGCAGCGATCGTCGCCCGTCGTCGGCTTCGGGTGCCAGGCCTGGGCCGGTCTCGCCGACGGCGGCACGTAACTGGGCGAACTCGAGCCGCAGATCCCGGATCTCCTGGAGCAGGCCGGCCACGTCCTCGCGGGTGGCTTCGGTCTTCTGATCCTCGGTGGAGATCCGTTCGACGATCCAGCTCGCCAGCGACCCGGTGACGAAGCCGAGCAGGCCGATGCCCCCGATCATCATGGCCAGCGCGACGAGCCGTCCCTCGAGGGTCACCGGGGAGTAGTCGCCGTACCCGACCGTGGTGACGGTGACGACGGCCCACCACAAAGCCTCGGGGAAGGTCTCGATGGAACTGCCGGGCCGGCCTCGCTCGGCGTCGAGCACCGCCAACGCCGCCACGAAGACCAGCAGAACGGTGGTTGCCGTGACATACACCGCAAGCCGGCCTCGGGTGAAGGACTCGGCGCGCCGGTTGAGGATCTTGACCGCCATGACCAGGCGCAACGCCCGCAAAGGTCGCACGACAGGCAAGATCAGGACGATGAGTTCGAACCAGTGTGACCGGATGAAGCCCAGCCGGTCGTCGGTCCGGACGACCCGGACGACATAGTCAGCGCCGAAGAGCAGCCAGATGACCACGTTGAGAGTCGCGCAGAGGTGGCGCCATCCCGCACTGATGTCGGGAAAAAGGATCGGCACCGCGTACACGACGAGGAAAGCCAGAGACAGGGCTGTGAGCGGCGCCGCGGACAGCCGCTCCCATCGGTCGCTCACCGCAGCGTGGGACTGCATCTCTCATCCTCCGTCGGTGAAGTCGGGCACCATGCTCGGCGCTCCAGGTCACAACCTGTTCGCAGATGCATGACAGTCGCGTGACCTCCCCGATCGGTCCTCTGACGGCAAGCGGGTGGAGCACCCGTGTCAACCGGTACTCGAGCGAGGATTCACGTCGGTCAGGCAGTACTCGCGGCCCGCCGGATCGCGCAAGACCGTCCTGTCCGCCGCTACGCGCTCGATCGATGCCCCCGCTCGGAGGTGCCGCTGCGTGTCGGCCTGCCGGTCCGTACTTTCCACATGCAGGTGCATGCCGGCCCGGCCGCCGTCCAGACGCCGCATCACCACATTCAGCGGCGTGGTCCGCTCGCGGCGGAGAGCAGCGCTCCAGAACCGCCCTTCCACGTCGTATGACGCCGACGGCACGTCCAGGCACATCCGGTGCCGTCTTCCGCCGGCCTCCGGCCACACCGACTCACCGCGCCACGGCACCAAGCAAAACGGCAGACCAGCCGGCGAGCGTAAAGCAACCCGCTCATCCTGCTCGCGAACCACCGAGGCACCTCGCTGCACCATGCGGCTCGCTTCCGCAGCCACGTCGTCCACGTGAAGATCCAGGTGCGCGCGCGCCGGACCGTCATCCACGAGCAGCATCCGCAGGAAAGCGTCGCCCTGCGCTGGAAGCAAGGTGACGAAGTCTCCGTGTGCATCGCGGCGAGGCGACAGGGTCGAACCTGTCGCCTCCCGCCAGAACGTCTCGGCGTCACGTGACGGACTGTCGAGGGACGCGGTCAGCCAGCGAGTCATGCCCGACAGCGTAAGACCGGCCGTCACTCGGCCTCCGTTCACAGCGTCGGCGCAGCGTCTGCCGAGCGAAGCGGCTGAACGCCATAGCCTTGCCTATGAGCCGGTATTGGTTTCAAGCGCCGAAGGCGGAAGTCGTGTCGATGCGGGGCTATGCGGCTGCGCCGCTCCGGGTAGGCAGTACGGCATGACCAAGATGACCAGGATGACCAGGATGACCAGGATGACCAGGATGACCAGGATGACGGCGGGTATCGTGGCAATCATGGCGGCGGCCGTCGTGAGCGGCTGCCAAACGGAAGATCCGGTTGCGGTTCCAGGCGATCCGCAGGCGCCGTTTCAGGAAAGTGTGATGGGCGCCAATGCGACCGTCGGCCCCATCGAGCTGCTCAGTGTGCACATCGAGGCGCCGACGGACGTGCGGTACCAGGAAGGCGATGACGCACGCCTGTGGTTCACCGTCTACAACGAGGGCCGGCGCGCCGATGTTCTGCGCTCCGTACAGAGTCCTTACGCGAATGCGGGAGAAATCCGCTGGGACGCCGACTGCGACGGCAACGCCACCGCGGTACCGGCTTTGACCTTTCAGCCGGTGGAACCCAATCCGGCGGCCTCCCGGCTCGGCGTGCCACCGTTCGACGCGTATCACGTGCAACTCGTCGGGCTCAACAGAGCGGTTCCTGCCGGGACGACCATCCCGGTGACCTTCACGTTCGAGGACGCTGGATCGGTCACGGTGGACGCCGCCGTGCAACCCAGCACCGCCGTCCGGCCGGAGCCCAGCAATCGCTGCCACGAAGGTCCGTCCGTCGCTCCCCTGGCCTCGTGACGCCGGCTGCCTCGGCAGCGATGAATCACAACGCGGTGCGCTGCTCACCTCTGCCGAGGCACTCGGGTCCACGCCGACGCTGTCGCGCGACGGCGAACCGCTCACCGAGGCGATAACCGGCAGCGGGCCATCGACAACGAGACTCCAGACCGGCCTGATCCCGACCAACGGGGCCATCGGCCCGACGGCGCCGCGGCGGCCCGCAGTGGTGACCCGGCGACACGGAATACCCGTTGACTGGCGCCAACGCTCGACGAGACCCCGCGACGCCGCCGCATGGGACGTGGTCGCGCTGGCGCCCTCGCCGGAACGGAGGTCGCCGACCGCCTCCGCCCGAGGGACGTCCGGTACCGGATCGGTCGGCGGGTCCGACGCGTCCCGGCTGACCACCGCAGGGCGTGTGACCGGCCGGACCGGCCGGCAGGCGAACAGGCGATGCAGCCCGGTCCGGCACAGGAGCGCGTGCAGCTGCGCCGGTGCGTTGACCACATACAGGCGTGTGCCCGTGTGCCCGCCGGCGCGGTAGACGTCGAGCAGCGCACCGGCCACCGTCGCCGCGGCGGCCTCGGCATAGCGGAGATCCACGATCAGCATCGGCGGACGGTGGGTGGCGGCGAGATCGACAAGCGCATCACGCAAGTCGGCCGCGCCCTGGTCGTCGAGCCGGCCGCGGACCGCAGCGACCAGGTATCCCGGTCGGACCTGGTGCGTACGGACACGCAGCCGTCCGGAGTTCGGCCGCGGCTGCCGAGGAGCGGGAGCCGCGTCTTCGGTCAGGTGGTCGCGCAGTTGTGCGAGGGTGCGCCTCAGCAGCCGGGAGACGTTCATCTGGGAGGTGCGCAGCTCGGCGGCGAGCTGGGCCTGAGTCCGGTCGCCGAAGAAGTAGCCCTCGATGACCTCACGCTCGCGTCGCGGCAGTCGATCGACGACCGCCCGTACGGTCAGCCGGTTGCACAGGTCTTCCAACGAGCCGTCCCGGCACCCGAGCAGGTCCTGCCGTTCGGCGGCGTCCTCATTTCCGCCGACCGGCCGGTTGAGCGAGTCGGCCCGGTACGCCGAAACGCTGGCCTCGGTGGCACGGACCTCCGACTCCGTGACACCCATGGCCGTCGCGATCTCCGCCGCGGACGGAACGTGGTTCAGGCGCTGCGCCAACTCGGTCCTGGTCCGGGTCACCTCCAGGCACCGCTCCTGGAGGCCCCGCGGCACGTGCACGGCCCAGACCCGGTCCCTGAAGTGCCGTTTGAGCTCGCCGAGGATCGTCGGCGCGGCATAGCCCGTGAAACTGTGGCCCCGCTCCGGGTCATAGCCGTCGACGGCCTTCACCAAGGCAAGCGCGGCGACCTGTGTCAGGTCGTCGAGCGTCTCGCCGCGATGTTGATAGCGCGACGCCAGTCCGCGCGCCATGGCAAGGTTCCACCGCACCACCTGCTCCCGCAGCAGCCGGCGCTCGGTAGCCGGGCAGCCCGGGTCGCGCATGCGGCCGATGATCTCGATGCTCGCCCGATCCCGGCGATCGGCATCGGCAGTGCCCGGGCTGTCCATGCCCGGAGAGGCAGAGACGCGACTGGCGTACAGCACTGAGGACATGGTGACTCCCGAAATGTGCAGAGGGGTAACGGCTCAGGCCCCGGCCGTGCGAGGTGGCCACCGCAGGGTTGCGGCGCAACGACCTCGGGCCGCAACGGTAGGCCGGGAGCGGCCTTGGTGCCGTTACTTGACACCTGCGCCATCGAGGTTCGTCTGCACTGTTGCCGTGACCGCCCGATGGAAACTCCGGGCCCGCGGACGTCACCGAGTTGACACACAACCGTCCAAGAGCCGTCAGCCAATCCCGGCGCTGTCGAGCGTGTGCTCGGACTGCGCCAGGGTGTCGCCGATCGCGGCCGGCTCCCAGAGTGAGAGCCAGAAGAGAATGAGGCCATCGATCACGTTCGACGTTGAGGCGTCCACGCGGCGGATCAGTTCAGCCATGGCGAGCCACTACTCGAAATCGCTTCACGTGCCTCAAGGACGGGTAGGCGATGTCACCTGACTTCGGAGGAGGCTGTCATGTCCCGACCGGCCCACCCATCGGACGCCCGGATCGACGGCTCCCGCTCACGTCCCTGGTTCTGGATCGTCCCTGCCTTGACTTTCGTTGTCGGCCTTCTGCTGGGCGGGGCCGTCATGGCGAGCGCAGGCGGCCGGGACGACGGCAACGCTGCTGCTCCCGGGTCCGCTGTCACGGCCGCCCCTTCACCGGTCCCGGCACCGGACGACCGGAACATCACCGTGCCGGCCAGCTGCGCGCAGGGCCTCGAGCGAGCTCGCACCGCGCTGTCAACGGTCGGCGAGGCGGTCGAGGCGGCGCGCGATTTCAATTCCGCGCGGTTGCAGGAGTTGCTCGACCGCCTGCAGGACACCGAGCAGGAGGTGGAGCGGCTGTCCCGGCAGTGCCGCACAGAAGTGACCGAACGCAACTGAGCACGCCCCGTTGACGGGCGGCCGCGACAGTGTCTAGACGAGCGCCTGCCAGCACCCGAAGGTACGCTTCGTCCGTATCCACGTGGAGGGCTCACCACCGCCCTCCTGGACGAAGTGAGCATCCGAATGTGGGCATTTGAGGGGTATAGATGCCTGGTCGTGCGCGAAAGAGTACGTCCGGCGGTGAGACCGCCCGGCTGACCGCCGCCATTCAGCGCCTGCAGGACGAGGTGGACCACCGTCCTGATCGGCGTGCTCGAGCCCGACGGCGCGGTCCGGCTCGTCAGCACGTACGGGCTGCCGCAGAACCTGGCGAGCGCGTGGCATCGGGTGCCGAGCGACCTCAACGTCGCCTTCCTGCGCGCTGTGACGGACGGACGTCCCCTCTGGCTCGTCCGCACACGCGCCGCCGAGCTCGGCTACGAGCTGCTCGGAGAGGGTGAACTCCGCGCTTGCATCCCGCTGCGTGACGGCGGACGCACCTTCGCAGTCGCCTCGATCCTCTGGGCCGAGGGCGGCGCCTCCGAGGCAGGCGTCAGGGCGTATGTGGGGGCGGTCGCCGAGGCGTGCGGCCGACGGCTCTCGCAGCTGCTACGCAAGGGCGGCGGCGCGCCGGTCGCTTCGCCTGCAGCGCATTGGGTCGAGGCGGTGCTGGAAACCCTGCCGGGGTCCTTCGCCCTGCTGGCGCCGGTGCGTGACCACGACGGCAAGGTCGTCGACTTCCGCTTCGACCGCTGCAGCCCGGACGCGACCGACGCCGCCGGGCGCAGTGCTGAGCAGATCTGTGGGCGCCGCATGCTCGACCTGCACCCGCACGCGACAACGAACGGGATCTTCGACGGCTACCGGCATGCGCTGCTGACCGGGGAGCCGTTCCAGTCGGCAGCCACGCCGACGTCCGTCTTGACCAACCGCGGGCAGCTGCCGGTGGTTCTGAGCACGCGAGCCTCCCGATTCGGTGACGGACTCCTCGCGCACTGGCAGTACCACGACAGCGAGCGACGCATGGCCTCCCACCTGGAGCGGCTGCAGCGTACGGCGGACGCCGGGTGGGCCGAATGGGACCTCGTCAAAGGAGAGACGACCTGGTCCGCGCACACCTACCGGATCTTGCGGCGTGATCCCGCACGAGGCCCGGTGAAGCTGTCCGCCCTGCCCCGGTATGTCGCCGCAGAGGACGCCACTGCCGCGGTCGCCGCGATCCACCGTCTGACACGTGCCGGTGAAACACTCGATCTGACGCTACGGCTGCATCGCGAAGGCGTGCCCTCACGGGTCCGCGTCGTCGCCGACCCCGTGGTGGCCGATGACGGCCGTGTGGTCGCGGTCCACGCGGCGGTGCACCTGCTCAGCGAAGGTGACTGCGCCCCGTCGTGACGGGGCACGAACCCCGCCCATCGACCGGCGCACGGCTCCACGCTGTGGCATGAGGAGCTTCGTCAGACGTCGACGGGTCTGCCTCTCCGGCGGTGACCCGGCGCGCCGCAAGCGTCGGCTGGGCCAGCCGCTGGCCGAACCCAGCAACGACAGCAACGCCGGCATCAGCAGCGAACGGATCAGAACGGCGTCCACCACGACGCCCACCGCCAAGGTGAACGCGATCTCCCGGAACGGCTGAAGAGGGATGAGGTGGAGCAGGCCGAAGCTGACCGCCAGGATCACCGCCGCCGTGGTCACCGCCCGCGAGGAGGCCGGAGTGACCAGCACCAGCGCCTGGCGCATCGGCCGCCGACGAGCCTCGTGCCATACCTGACCGACGGTGAAGATGTTGTAGTCCGATCCGAGGGCCACCAGCAGGACGGCGGTAGCGAACGGCACATAGAAGGTGAGGCCGTCCCCGCCCAGCACGTCGGTGAAGAACCACGTGCTCAATCCCAGCGTGGCCGCCAGTCCCAGCACGTTGAGCGCCAGTAGGAGCAGCGGTGCGACCAGCGCCCGCAGGAACAGGATCAGCATGATCAGGTTGACGACAACCGTCGCCACGACGATCCGCCGGAGATCCGCGGTGGTCTGGGACACGATGTCCGCGGCCACCGCTGTGTCCCCGCCGACTCCCGCGGTGGCCGCCACCAGGCCGGCGGCGTCGAGTAGGGCCGGCAGATCCCGGCGCAACTGAACCACCGCTTCGATTCCCGATGCACCCAGCGGCTGTGTGTCAAGAATGACCAGGAATCGGGCCGCAGCGCCGTCCCGAGACAGCACCAAGCCGAGCTCGTCCGGCAGTGGTTGCTGCGAAGGCCCCAGGACATCGGCGACCGCCGGTCGGTCGGCGAGCATCGCCTGAAGCCTGGCGAGGGCATCCCGCTGTTGCGTCACGCCAGGTCCTTCGACCAGCACGACTGTCGGGGAAAGTACCCCCGCTGCGAACCCCTGCCGCGCCGCGACCGCAGCCTGCCGAACCTCGTTCTCAGCCGGCAGCGAAGCGACGAACGACATGCCGAGGCCGAGGCTGCGCATCGGCACCGACGCCAGGGCGAGTAGCCCGACGCCTACGACGAGTACCGCCGCAGCGTTGCGCGGCCGCACGAGCCAGGCGGTTCGTCGACCTCGGCTGATCAGCGAGTCCCGCTCCGAGGCGGCCCCAGGACGATGCCCGCCCGGCCAGAAGAGGTACGGGCCGAGGATCGCCATCAGAGCCGGCACCAGTGTGGTGGCCGCGAGCAGGCCGACCAGGACCGCCAGCGCCATACCGGGCCCGAAGGCGTGGAACAACGGCGATCGGGCGACCACCAGCACACCGGTGCCCGCCGCGACCGTCAACCCGGCCACAGTGACGATCACGGTGGTGTCCTGCGTGGCTTGCCGGGCTGCTTCGTACCGGTCAAGTCCCTTCGCCAGCGCACGACGCATGGCGAACAGGTAGAACACGACGTAGTCGGTGACCACCCCGAGAAGCAACGCGATCAGCAGCGGCGCCACTTCATTGGGCACCGCCACCTGCAGCAGCCAGCCGAGCGCGCCCACCACGTCCAGCAGGAGCAAGGCCGCGGCTCCAGCGGTGATCAGCGTAACGAAGGGCGCCACCGCGGAGCGGAACGCAACCGCGACGATGAGCAGCACCGCCGCCAGCGTCACCAACTCCGTGGTATGCACCGAGCGGCCCACCACCACGCCCTGCTGGACCTGGGCCGGCAGCGTCCCGGTGACGCCGATCACCCGGTCCTCCGGGCCGAAGTGGCGCTCGACGAAACGGTGCGCGGCACCCATCTGCGTGCCCGGACCGACATTCGGCGGCATGAACAAGAGCGTCAGGATGGTGGTGTCGCGCTGCTGGCTCGACGGGAACCAGCCGGCCGTATTCATCACCGGTATGGCACCGAGGATGGGGCCGGCGTCAGGATACTGGCCCTGGGTGACGGCAGCGGCGCGGGCGACGGCCTCCGCCTGGGTGAGGGCAGACAGTCCAGCCGGATCGTGTTGCACCACGGCGACCCGGCTCATCAGCGGAAAGCCGAACCGTTCGAACGAGCGCAGCTCGGTCTGCACAGCCGGGTTCTCCGCCGAGATCAGTCCTTCCAGCCCACTTCCCCGGGACGGCGGTTGGTAGCCGACGGCAGCCAGGGCCAGCAGCAGCCATCCGACCACCAACGCCCACCGGTAGCGGACCACGGCCCGCGCGTACGCTCCCGACACGGGTGTCTCCCTCCCGGCCATGTGCGCAGTCGTCAGCGTGCGCGCTTGAAGACCCAGGTCAGGTTGGGGCCGTTCTGCTCGGTCCGAACCTCGAGGTCGTCCCTCGCACAGCGGTAGGTGCCGCCCCTCAGGATCGGCCGGATGTCGAGAGCGTCCCCGGCCCGAGGCAGCTCGCGCCTGACCATGTCTCCGATGCGGGCATCGTCGAGAAGCGTGAGCGAAACGGGTTCGGTGAGACGCACCGTTGCTCGCAACTCGTTGTCGTCGGCGGTACTCACCGGACGCCAGGTGCCCGGCCCGTCACCCGCAGCCGGCCGGAACTGGACGGCGGCGGTCAGCATTCCGGTGTACTCGACCCGGCCCTTCAGTTGCGCTCCGGCGGCTTCCGCCGAGAAGGTCACCGGTTCGGAATCGGTGAAGTCGACCGAGGTGACACCGTCAGCATCGACGATCATGGTCGCGCCGGCGCCGCCATCGACCCGCCCCGCGGCTGTGCCGAACCCGCCGGCCGAACGGACGCCGGTGACCCGCCACTTCCCTGCGACGCACGAGGCCTCCAACTGCGGCGACGAGCCGGAGGGCGTCGGCGCCTTACTGGCCGCGGTAGGAACAGCGGGAGATGACGGCGCCGACGCCGGCGGTCCGGCCGCCTCACACCCGGAACTGCCGGACACCACCACCACCAATAGACCGGCGAGCAATATCCGAGCCTGAGTCATCATCAGAATCGCCTCCCAAACGCATCGACAGATGCCTGTGGGATGCCCGCGGCGCAGGACGGTCCAGACCCGAATTCGTGACACTCCGGTGACAGTGCGTTGCCGATCTTCTTCATCGGGTGTCACAGCTGTCGGGCTCGGCGCTGTCACACGACTGTGCATGTTCCGGGGCAAGCTCGCCACCCGGGGCGGCCACGCTGAAACGGTCGATTATCTCCAGAAGGGAGTCTCTCGTGCGCACACTGCTCGTTTGCCTGGCGGTTGCCGGAGTGGTGACGGCCGTTGCCGGCGCGCTGATCCCGGTCGGATGGATGATTCTCGTCGGCGCCGGTGCGGTCGTCGTGGCGGCAGGGATGGCCGCGCTCAACGCTCCGCTGTGGCGGCGGCGATGACGGAATCCGCACGAACCAATGAGCGCCGGCCCGGCGAGGGCCGGTAGTTCAGATCTTCCAGGACCACTCCCCAGCCGGCCCGGACCGGCGGCGCCCCATGGAGGAAAAGCCAGTCTGACTTGAGGCCCGCACTCATCAGGGCCACGATCACGCCGATCTCTTGCGGTCGGAGGAGAGACATGGCCCGGGTCGACGCCGGTCCAAGACTCCGCAGTATTTCGCGGAGAGGCCGATGGTCACTGCTCGCCTGCGGCGTCCTTGACGACAACGGCGTAGGAGCCGCATCCGATGAGCCGGTCGCCGCTGACGTTTCCGGTGCTGTTCAGCAAGGAGATGACCGCGCCGTTGTCGGGGTCGAAGTCGATGTCGTCGACTGTTCCGATCTCGGCGCCCGCATCGGTGAGAAGCCGCTTGCCGAGCAGTTGGGCGGCCTTGCTGTCGAGATCCTTCGCGGCGCCGGTGGCGGCAGTGACGACGTCGGCCGAGGCGACGGTGACGTTGTCGACGCCGAACGAAGTCAAGTCCGGCCAGTGCACAGTGTCACCGCGGCTGTGCGTCCTTTTCAGCCGGATCGCCACGACTCGAGCGGTGATCGGGTCGACCAGGAAGCCCGAGACGGTTCCGACGGTCTCGGCGGTGCCGGTGCTGAGCACCGTGCGGCCTGTGGCCTCACTGAACAGCATCGGGCCCGCCCTTCAGATGGTTGCGGAACGCCTCGACGGCGGCACCGAAACCCGCGAGATCGTGCGCCACGAACTCGGCGGCGCCGGCGGGCACGATCAACGCCTCGCCGGACACCGCGAGCGCGTCGGGCAGAGGGAGAAACACGCGCCGACCGCCCTCGCGTAGCACCTCGGCGGCTTCGATCTCGTAGCCGGCGACGTCGGTCGTCCGGCCCACCTGCAGGATGACGTCGACCACTGTGCCCAGGTCGGTCCCGGTGTCGGTCACGACCCGGTTGTCCAGCACGTTCCTGTTACGAATGTCGGCCGAGTCAGCCACGTCGGCCCTCGCGGCGAGTGCATCGGCGCCGGGGACCATCACGGCGTCACGGCCGATCGCCGTCACCGCGGCCATGGGCAGCGCGCGGTCGAGCGGACCGGCGAACAGGCCGCGGCCGTTGAGGGTGAAGCCGCTGACGCCCCCACCGGACGCGTCGAAAATGACGTCCTTGATCTGCGCGATGTCCTCGCCGCCCATCGTCACCACCGGTCTTCTCACCAGTTCGGTGGCTCGCACCAGCAGGCTCACGACCGGCCACCACCATCGGGATCATCCCGGACGGAGATGACCCCGCCGCTACGCCGACGTGCTTGAACGGCCAGGACCACGCCCACCACGAGGACGATGACACCAACTATGAGGATCAACCAAAGCCACCACGGCATGTTGTGCCCCTCTCGGGCTCCCCCGGCTCGGCGCTTTCGGCACATCGGAAGCCGTCATACGCCACCGCCACCGTTCTGCTGACGCTACGGCACCACGGGCTTGTCCGTCCACGAGAACGGACCGCTACGGTACGACCGGTTTCTCGGCGTGCCCACCGACAGGCGTACGGTGCTTCCCGGTCGATTTGAGCGCCGGGCACCGTAGCCGTCACAGGATCAGGCTCAGCAGCAGGGCCAGAGCGAAGCCGATCGTGCCGAGCAGGGTCTCCATCACGGTCCAGGTCTTCAGGGTGGTCTTGACGTCCATCCCGAAGAATCTGCTGACCAGCCAGAAACCCGAGTCGTTGACGTGCGACAGCACGGTGGCTCCGCTGGCGATGGCGATCACGATCAGCGCGAGGTCCGGGCCGGAGAGCCCGCTGGTGGCCTCGATGACCGGCGCGATGAGGCCGGCGGTCGTGGTCAGGGCGACGGTTGCCGAGCCCTGGGCGACGCGCAGCAGCACCGAGATGACGAACGCCGCGACGATCACGGGGAGTCCGGTGTCCGCGAGCACGTCGGCCAGGGCTTCGCCGATACCGCTGGCCCGCAGCACGCCACCGAACATGCCGCCCGCACCAGTGATCAGAATGACCGCGCACACCGGCCCGAGCGCGCTGTTGACGACCGACTCGATCTTCTCCGCCGACTCGCCCCGATGCCGGCCGAGCACAACAATGGCGACCAGCACAGTGATCAGCAGGGCCACCGGAGTGGAACCGATGAGTTGCGCCACGGCGACGACGGTGGAGTCCTCGTCGACTGTGCCGGCGGTAGCCAGGGTGCTCAGCCCGGTGTTGAGGAAGATCAGGATCAGCGGCAGCAGCAGCAGGCTGAGAACGGTGGCGAACGACGGCGGGTTCGCCGGGTGCACTGGTTCGTCGTCCGTCCCGGGGCCGCCTGACTGGCCGGCCACTGCGGGGACGGTGCCCGCGACTACGGTTCCGTCCGAGCCGCTCTGCGCGGCGTCCGGCGCGGCGGTTGCCGCCGTCGGGTCCGTCCTCGCGGAGCCGCCACCGAAGACATCAGGCACCGCGATGTGGTAGCGCCGCCCGGCCCAGGTGCCGAACCAGTAGCCACCGATCAGCCAGGTGGGCAGGCCGATGAGCAGGCCGAAGACCAGGGTCAGACCGAGGTCGGCGCCGAGCAGTTCGGCCGCGGCAACCGGACCGGGATGCGGTGGGACGAAGGCGTGCATGACGGCGAAAGCCGCCGCTACCGGCAACCCGTACAGCAGGATCGAGCCGCCGAGCCGCCGAGCGATGGTGAAGACGATCGGCAGGAAGACCACGAAGCCGGCATCGAAGAAGATGGGGAAGCCGAACAGCAGGGCAGCCACCCCCAGCGCCAGGGGAGCACGTTTTTCCCCGAAGGCGCGGACCAGGCTGTCGGCGAGCACCTGGGCGCCGCCGCTGTAGTCGAGCAGCCGGCCGAGCATCGCACCCAGGCCGACGAGCAGGGCGACGCTGGCCAGCGTCGAGCCGAAGCCGGAGGTCAGGGTGGTGACGATGTCGGTCAGAGGCACCCGGGCGACCAGCGCGACGAGAAGGCTGACCAGGATCAGCGCCAGGAAGGCGTGGAGCTTCAGCTTGATGATCATAAACAGCAACAGCACGACAGAGGCCGCCGCGATCAGCAGCAGCGGCCCCGCCGAGTAAGCCGGTTCGACGGCCTCCGCAGCGAACAGACGTGATTCCAAAGCTCCTCCTCGGTGACGGTCTTACGGACACGCCGTTCGTCAGCCGGTGACGCCGCCCGAACAGCCAGGGACCCACCAAGCCAGGGCCGATGCGCCCGGACGCGGGGGTGAGCCGGAACGGACGGACCGGTCCGGGGCGGCGGCCGCATGTGGTTTCCTCACCGCGACGATTCCTCCTGGTGAATGTCGGGGACCCCGTCGTTGTCGGCGTCGACGTCCGCGCGGGCCTGCAGACGGCGGTATACCCGGTTGCGACGGCCAAGAACGACCGCGGCCAGGACGGCGGCGATGACCGAGCCGGCGACGACGGCAACCTTGGCTGCTTCGTCGCCTTCCGAGCCCGTGCCGTAGGCGAGCTCGCCGATGAGCAGGCTGACGGTGAAGCCGATCCCGGCCAGCAGCGACACCCCGAGCAGGTCGGTCCAGGACAACTCGTCGTCGAGCTCCGCGCCGGTGAACCGGGCCATCAGGTACGACGAGCCGAAGATGCCGATGACTTTGCCCAGCACCAGGCCGGCGACGATGCCCAGGACGATGGGGTCCGCCGCGACGGCGCCCAGGTCGCTGCCGCGCAGCGAAACCCCGGCGGCGAAGAACGCGAACACCGGCACCGCGACCCCCGCCGAGACCGGTCGCCACCGGTGCTCCAGGTGCTCCGCCAGACCGTGCTCCGCGCCCTTGCGCGCCAGCACCGGCACGGTGAAGCCGAGCAGCACCCCGGCGATCGTGGCGTGCACCCCGGAAGCGTGCATGAGCGCCCAGGACGTCACCGCCAGTGGAATCAGCGCCCACCACCAGGTCCGGCCGCGCTGCGCCAACCAGGCGAACACCAGGATCGGCGCCAGCGATCCGAGCAGCGGCAGAAGGTTGAAATCGTCGGTGTAGAACACCGCGATGATCGTGATCGCGAACAGGTCGTCGACCACGGCCAGGGTAAGCAGGAAGGCCCGCAATCCCAGTGGGAGATGCGACCCGATCACCGCCAGGACCGCCAGCGCGAAGGCGATGTCGGTCGCTGTGGGCACCGCCCAGCCGCGCAGGGCCGCGCTCTCCCCCAGATTGAACAAAACGAAAATCAACGCCGGTACGGCCATCCCACCGACCGCCGCCACGATGGGCAGCGCGGCCTTACGCGGATTGCGCAGGTCGCCGGCCACGAACTCCCGCTTGAGCTCCAGACCGACCACGAAGAAGAAGATCGCCAGCAGGCCGTCACCGGCCCAGTGCGCCAGATCCAGATCGAGGTGCAGACCTTCACCGCCCGGCCACGGAACAAATCGCCTCAGCCGCTCGTACGTGCCGGCCCAGGGCGTACTGGCCCAGACCAGCGCGAGCACCGCGCCCAGAAGCAGCAGGGCGCCACCCACTGTCTCCATGCGCAGCGCCTCGGCCAAAAATTTGGCTTCACGCCACGACGACAGCCGGAACAGCCGTTGCCGAGGCGCCTTCTCGGTGCCAGGTGGCCCGGCCATCAGCTTGCCCCCTTGTCGAGAAGAGACCTCTCCGGCTCGGCCACCGGCCGCGTACTCGTTACCCCGGTCGACGCCGGCCCATGCCTCGTCGGCACAGGCGAGGTCGGCGGCGCGGACTTTCAGCGATTATGCGCGTGACGGGAGGATCAGCAGAAAGGATCCGACGGACTGAGATCTCGCTGGGCAGCCTCTTCCGTCCCGCAGCGACGTAACGCCGCAGCACGATCGTCACAAATGGGGAAGAGGATGTCGGCCTCGGTGACTCGCAGCGTCATACGCACCAGGTCCGACGGGGTGACGAGGCTGATCACGCTGTCGAGCGTGTGGGCCGTCCGCGCGGCCCTGACCAGAACGTCCAGGCAGGCACAGTCGATCAGCCGCACATCGGCAAGGTCGATGACGATGTCAGCGCCTCGTTCCAAAGCGCCGGTCAGGTAGCGCCGCAGCTCTTGCGCGTTTTCCATGTCGACGTCGCCGGACAGGACCAGCTCCATCACGGTCTTTGAATCCGCCGGCCGTACAGTCGGCGCGACGTGATGCAATGACGCCATGCTCATTGGTCATCCTCCCTGGCCGGCGGCGGTTGGTCCGAGCGTGTGCCGCTGGGTTGGCGGTCGCCCGCCAGGTTGATGACGGTCCCGTGACGATCCGCCCTCGCGGATGCCGCACGGCACCGGCGGGACCGACGACAGGCGGCACGCGGCGTTACGCCTGGCCGAACGTTCAACAGCGCGATGGACTCCAGCGACCGTGCGACGCTGCTGAGGCAGGCCAGATCGGTCCTCACCAATTGCGAGTACGGCGTAGCCGGCCAGGGCGCCCGTCCGGGTCGTACAGGATCCGGTACGGCAGGGCGGCCCACGTCCGGGTGAACCGCGACATCGGTGCGGGCATGTGCCGGCGTAGCCGGCCGGGCGGGCGGGGACCCGGACGGCCGGCGGTGTGCCAGGCGTCGAGCGTGTCCGCCGAGGCAGCCAGGGCGCGCACGGCGGCGATCGGGTCGAGCAGATCGGCGTCGTCGCCGGGCGCCCGGTCCAGGTGCTCGCGCATCAGCGTCAGGCGCAGGTCGCGGGCGTACCGGCGGGCGCCGTCGCCGAGGCCGGCGGGATCGTGTGGTTCTCGCTGGTCGCGGGTGTCATCGAGGACGGCGCAAGACAGTTCGCTGTCGTGGGTCCACGAGCGGCGGTTGAAGTTGTCACTGCCGATACTGGCCCAGACGTCGTCGATGACGCAGACCTTGGCGTGCACGTAGACGGGATCGCCGGCGTGGTTCTCCACGTCGAAGACGTGCACCCGGTCGCTGCCCGCCTTCCGGCAGACGTCGATGGCGTGGCGCCGGCCTATCAGGTTCGGTGGCAGCGCGAACCGGCCGTCGACGTCGGGATGCCGGGGTACCACGATGGCCAGGTGCAGCAGCGGGTTGTCCCGCAGCGCCTGGGCGAACAGGTCGGCCACCTGCGTGGACCACAGGTACTGATCCTCCAGGTAGATGAGCAGGCGCCCCCGCCGGATCGCTTTGACGTAGCCGCGGGCGATCGATCGCTCCCCGCGTGGCGCGTACGGGTAGGGCCGCCGCTTCGCCGGATACGTCCGCAGCACCTGCACGGTGTGCGGACCAGCCGGCGCGGGTGGGGCAGGACTCGGCGGCAACGGCCCGCCGGTGCTCGGGCGGCCGGCGAGACGGTCACGCAGCATGGCGATCGGACTGCCCAGGCGCAACAGGGCCGGATCCGTCCAGCGTTCCCGGAACGAACGGTCCACCACGTCCACCGCCGGTCCGCGGATCTCCGCCTGGACGTCGTGCCACGGCGGCCGGTTGCCGTAGCGGCCGGACATGCGCACCGCTTGTGGATCGCCGCGGTGCTCGCTGTCATCGCGCCGGCCGTGGCACAGGTCGATGCCGCCGACGAACGCGACGTCGGACTCCGGGCGGCCCGGGTGACGCAGCACGACCACTTTCTGGTGATGCGAGCCGAACACGCGAACCCGCTGATCCAGCAACACCTGGCCGCCGTCATCGTCGATGTTGTCGGCCAGGCTGCGGCTCTCCGCGGCGCTGTACTGCACCCAGTCGAAATGGGAACGCCACACCAGGCCACGCACCACGACACCCCGCCGGGCGGCCGCCGAGAAGAGCTGCGCCACCGTCGGACCCTGCGGGCGCATCAACTGGTCCGGGTCTCCCCGCCAGTCGGTGAAGAACAGCAGGTCACCAGCTCGCATCGCCTGCACCGCAGCAGCCAGCCGATCGAAATAGGCAGCACCGTGCACGAGCACCCGGACCTGATTGCCGGACGACCATGCCGGCAGCTCCGACGCCGGGTTGCCGCGCTCTTCTGCGGTCAGCAGCCAGTCTCCTGTCGACACGAACATCCACCTTCCGACGGCTCCGTTGCCGAATCACCGTACGAGCCGGATCACCCCACCGCACGGCAACAGCACCGTGGTCGGCGGCGCGACGACCGTGCGTCAGCGCATCTATCGGCTGCAACGGGGCATGAACGGCGGTATGACCGTCCCTGGCGAGCGCACCCCCTTCCAACGGCTGCTGCGCGCCGGTGCCGCCGCGGCCGCCGTGCTGGTGCTCGCGGTAGCCGCCTACACGGCCGCGCGGGTCCTGGCCCGGGTGGCGCCACTGAGCATGGCCGTCATCGCGGCACTGCTACTGGCCGCCCTGATCAGCCCTCTGACCAACCGGCTGAAACGGACCGGATTGCCCGGCACGCCTGCCGCACTGATCGGCGTGGTCGGACTGCTGGCCGTGCTCACCGCATCCTCGTACTTCATCGGGCACCGCGCTGCCGGCCAGCTCGACGATCTGCAGGTCCAGGTCGTCGAAGGCGCCGGCCGGCTGCGGCAGACGCTGCTCGACATGCTGCCCGGCCTGGACCAGGGCCGCCTCGACGACATCACCGCCCGCCTCGTCCAGGGCCTGCGCGACGCACTGCCCAGCCCGTACGCGGGAATCACCACCGCCACCGAAACCCTGGCCGCCGTCCTGCTGGCGATCGCGCTGCTGTTCTTCTTCCTGCGCGACGGCGACCGGATGTGGTCCTGGCTGACCGGCCTCGTCCCCGGCCCGCGAGCGCGCGCCGCGGACCGCGCGGGCCGGGCCGCGTGGCAGACCCTCGTCTCCTACACCCACGGCGTCGTGGCCGTCGCCGCCGTCGACGCCATCGGCATCGGCGCGGCGCTGTTCCTGCTGGGCGTCCCGCTCGCCGTCTCCCTCGCCGTCCTGACCTTCGTGTCGGCCTTCGTACCGATCATCGGCGCCACCGTCGCGGGCGCTGCCGCCACCCTGGTCACGCTCGTGACCAACGGCCCCCGCGACGCCGTCATCGTGCTCATCGTCGTCATCGTCGTGCAACAGGCCGAAGGCAACCTGCTCCAGCCGTTCATCATGCGCCGCGCCGTACGGTTGCACCCGGTCGTCACCCTGCTGGCCGTCACGGCCGGCACCCTGGTGGCCGGCATCGCCGGCGCGCTGATCGCCGTACCGGCGTGCGCCGTCGCCTACCACGCCGTCCTGGGCTACCGCGCGCGAGACGACGATGCCGCGCCGGTATCCGGCAGCCGGCCTGTCAGCGAGGACACTGACGGGGCCGGGGACGAGCGCCCGGCCGAGGACGACAACCCCTGAGGCGCGGGCCGACGCCCCCCGGGGTACAGGTGGGATCCGCGCCCAGAACATCCGCACCCTGGACACCGTCGCCGCTGTGGTCCTGGAAACCGACGAGAGCTTCAGCGTTATACCGGCGCAGCAGTCCGGCAACCCGTCCGCCCTTGATGTTGCCGCACGGCGATGGATGAACAACAGCGCGCCCGGGTAGAGAGCCGGGCATGAACGACAGCCGAACCGCAGCCGTAACACCGCAGCGGACGCCGAACCGGCGACCCGAGCGTGTCGGATGATCGGCGGTCCGCCGTGGCCGCTGGCGCCCAGCGTCGTCGCGCTGATTGTCGCGCTGGTGGTGATCATGTCGCTGGGGCGGCGGCTGGCGACGACGGTGGACGTGCTGGCCGACCGGACCGGGATGGGCGAAGCCGCGGCCGGCGCGCTGTTGCTGGGCGCGGTGACCTCGCTGCCGGGTATCGGCACCACGGTGGTGGGCTCGCTCGGCGGTGACGCCCAGTTCGCCCTGGCGAACCCGCTGGGCGGGATCGCGGTGCAGACAGTGTGGCTGGCGATCGCAGACCTGCTGTACCGGCGGTCGAACATCGAGCATGCGGCAGCGTCGCTGGAGAACGTGCTGCAGTCGCTGGTTCTCATCGCGCTGCTCTGTATCCCGGTGGTGGCCTATGCCACGCCGGCTCTGCGGATCGGCTGGGTGCATCCGGCGAGTCTGGCCATCCCGCTGGTCTACCTGTACGGGCTGCGCCTGCTCCAGCGTTTGCGACGCGAGCCGATGTGGCAGGCCAAGCAGACCTCCGAAACCCGCCAGGACGAGCCGGACGACGACGCCGACGACAGTGCCGGCACCGCCCGGCTGTGGTGGCGGCTGGCCGCGCTGGCCACGGCGGTGGCCGGCACCGGATACCTCATCGGTCAGGGTGGGCTCGGTGTGGTGGCGGCGACCGGACTGCCCAGCGATCTGGTCGGATTCACGCTCACCACCGCCATCACCTCGTTACCCGAACTCGTCACCCTCATCGCCGCCGTACGCATCGGCGCCCTCAGTCTCGGCATCGGCAACATCATCGGCGGCAACGCCTTCGACGCGCTGATGATCTTCCTGGCGGACGCCACCTATCTGCGGGGTTCGGTCTATACGGACGCCTCCTCCGCGGCGCTGCTGCTGGCCGGATCCACGATCCTGATGACAGTGGCCCTCACGGCCGGATTGATCATGCGCGACCGGCGCGGCATCGGATTCGAAGGCATCATCATCCCCCTCGTGTACGTCGCGACGGTGATCCTCCTGGTGCTCCGGGTCGCGTGAAGCCGAGCCGCACCGGAAAGGGTGGCCTGCCTGTCAGGCCGCAACGTGGCGGACTACCGCAGATCGCCGACAACCTGACCTGACGACGAGATCCGGCCGCGCGGTGCGACGGGTCGCAGGATCAGCCACGCGGCTGTCACCCATGCGGCGGCGAGCAGAACGCTCCCGACAACGTCCATCGGGTGGTGTACGCCGCGGTAGAGCCTCGCCAAGGCCACGCCGGCGGGCAGCAGCACGGCGGCAGCCACGGCAAGGCCGCGCCACGCCCGTGCGCCGGTGGCCTGCCACACGAGCACCGCGATCGCCGTATAGAGACACAAGGAGCCGGCCACGTGCCCGGACGGGAAGCTACCGGTCTCCGGCACATCCGTTTGCAGCGGCTGCACGGCCGGCCGTGCCCGCGCCACAACAGTGGAGATGGTCAGGAAGAGGACGACCTCACCGACGACGGCAATCCACAGGAAGACCACCGGCCGCCAGCTACGGAACACTGCCAGCGCCAGCACACCCGCACCCAACGTGACGGTGATGATGGGGCCGGTGTCACCGGCGATGTTGAGCAGGTCCATGACCCGGGTCAGGTCCGGAGATCGAAGGGCGGCGAACCAAGCGACGGCCTCCCGGTCGAAACGGCCCACCGCGCCGTCGGCCAACACGGCCGTGACCAGGACACCGACACCGGACAGAGCGCCGACGACGAGGATCGCGGCGATCAGTAGAGACGCCGCCGCCCGGAATCGATGCGGTTCCCGGGCCATCTCACCCCCGGTGGCGCGCAGCTGCGGGGCAGCTTCGGGTGCGAGTCCGCCGGAGAGCGGGAGCCACGAGCGGCCGGTCTCGGCACGCCAGTGCCGGAACGCCACCGCGGTGACACCGAGCCAGACCACCCCGAGAGCCCACCCGCCGAGCACATCGCTGAGGTAGTGCACGCCCAGAGCGATGCGGGTGACACCGACCGCGACGATCACCGTTGCCGTCGCGGCGACGAGAACCGTCCGGTGTCGTCGCGACACCGCCGGCAGAAAGATCAGCATGAGGACGCCGTAGGACACCAGCGATCCGAGCGCATGCCCGCTGGGGAAGCTCGGCCCCGGAGCGGTCGCCACGGGCACGTCGACGACCGGGCGAAGACGCTCGACCAGCAATTTCACCATCGGGTCCAGAATCAGCGCACCCAGACTCGTGACGACCGCGTAGACCGCCAGCCGATGCTGACGGCGCACCAGCAGATATCCGGTGGCAGCCACCAGCACCAGAGTGAGCATGTTGCGAACGCCGAACTCGGTCACCCCGCGCAACATGTTCACGGTGATCCGGCTGCCGGAGACGATGTCGTTGAACCATGCGGCCACGGCCCGGTCCACCGCGAACAACCCGCTCCACTGCCGCCGCACCGACACCACCAGCAGCGCGAACAGCACGCCGGCCACGGCCACAGCCAGCAGACCAACCGACAAGCGCCCGACGAACCGGCCGGCTGGTCGCTGCTCGACCGTCGTGGCATTCACATCCTTCGACCACCGCATCGGCGCCGGACACCCGTCCGTGTGACGGGCAACCGGCATCATGGCGGACCGTCACAGCACTGTCACGAGACCGTGGCGTTCCGCAGCGGCCCCGTCATCCCGCGATCGCGAAGTTGTCGATTCGATGACGGTCCCTGCCGGCCGCGATGGCTGGTGGGGCCCGGCAGGCACCCGGACCACGGACACTTCGATGCCGTTGACCAAGGAGGTCATCACGGGTGTGGGCGGCCTGGCATACGCCACTCTCAGCGAGCGCGTCTGTCGTCCTTCGTTGCCAGCATGCCGAACATCGCCAGCAGGGCGATGGTAATCCCGACCGCCCGGCTGTTCGCCGTCGCGACAGCGGCTTCTGTGCCGCTGCTGTAGCCGAGCGCGTACGGCGCCGCGATCAGCCAGAGACCGAGCAGAACGGTGACCACCCCGAGCGGGACGGTGCGCAGTGGAGCGGTGATTCGGGCTACGGCGATACCGGCCGCGACCGCGCCGGCCAGAAAGTCACTCCAGCCGGCGCCGAAACCGCCGACGGTGCCCCGCCCCCACAGGAAAGCGGAGATCATCAGCCACCCGCCCAGCGCGAGCACCAGCCAGTTGACCAGGACGGCCCGCCGCAAGCCGGGATCAGCACGCCTCGGCGACATCTCATCGGCCGGGACTGTTGTTTTCGGGCCGGGCTGGGAGGCCGGCGCCTGCCTGCGCGCGCTGGGGTCCATCAGAGCACCTCCTCCATCTGCGATACCGCTCGAGTTCGACGATCTTTTCCGTCGCGCCCGTGAACCTTGTACCCGCGGATGTCCTGAGCTGGGTCGGCGAGCATCTGATCGCTGTCGCCGAGCCGCCTCAGGGCGCCGGATTCCGTGTGCATGTGCGTCCTCCTCCCGTCGGCCCGCCGGGCCGGAAAGGTCATGGACGCTGGGGATCACGGTTCTGGTCGAACGCTACGCGGAGCGACCGCACGAGAATCACACGAACGTCGCTCACTTCGATGACAGCTGCCCCGCGGCGAGACCCGGCCAGGCCGCGGCTGCCATCCTCGGCGCATCGGGCCCCTACGACCTGGACGGAGCGCTGTACCGGAGCTCACATCGAGAGGTCGGCGCATCGCGACTCGTCCGGCAGCAGCGGGCGAATCCCCACCTGCCATGCCTGGCCCTGCCAGGTCCAGGCCGTCATGGTGCTGGCATCCTCCGCGGCCGAGCGGATCCTTTCCACGTCAGATCCATCGGCGATGACGCAACCGGTCCAGTTCTCTCCGGGCGGCTCGGAACCGGGCGGCTCGGAACCGGGCAGCGCCGGCCCGGGCCAGGCTCGGACCGGTGCCGGACTCGCCGGATCGGGGCTGCCCGGCGTGTGCGGGCGTACGAGAACGGCGATCTCACCCGGCTGGTACGGCTCTGGCTCCGGCAGGCTCTCCGCCGTCGGCAGTCCTTCGAGTTCGCGAACCAGCGCCTTCACTTCTTGTCGGGCTGCCTGCTGGGCCGCGGTGAGATCGGGATCGTCGGCGTCGGCCTCTCGGAGGGCGGTGATCGCTACGGTCGCCTCCGTCCCGGCGCTGTTCACGGTGATCCAGGTGGTGGTGGCGTCGGGTGTCCGCGGATCACCGAAGTCGGTGTCCGGTCGCACCCCGGCTGCCACGGCCTGCCCGGCGAGCGCCTCCGCCCGGTCGGCACCGATCCGCTGCAGTTGCACGCTGGGCAGGGCAGGCGGCGGGTAGATGAGGATCTGCGGCCCCGGCGTGATCAAACGTCCGTCGGCGTACAAGCTCACTGCCGGCACCTCACCGATGGGCGGCCCCATCCCGGCGATACCGCCGCCACTGCGCACCTGCAGCAGCACCGGCATCTCGGGGGACGCCGTCGGGTCCGCGCTGGAATCGTCGCTGCCGGAGGTGGCACAACCGGCGAGCATGAGCGCGGTCGAACCACATACCAGCAGGTGACTCATTTTGATCATGGCTTTCTCCTGGTTCTCAGCGGATTCGAACTGTGCTGTTGTCCCCGTCGTCCGTTCTTTTCCGGATACGACGGCATCACGGCGTTCCCGGGTTCCGGCAGAGGCCGTCTGTCATCGGACTGTCACGACGTCGACGTACGGCCGACCGGGTCGACGGGCGCACCGCGGGTACTCGGATGAAGAGGAGGTGCGTCGCGCCGAACAGCATCCGGCGGGTGCCGGCGTACTGAAAACAGAGGGGAGCCACCCATGAACAAGAAGGTTCTCGCCTGCTTCACGGCCGCTGGACTTCTCCTGACGGCCGGTTGCGGTGACGACGACCCGACGCCCGCTCCCGACGTGTCGGCGACCGGTGAGCCCGCGCCCACAAGTGCCGCACCGGCGGCCGACGTCGCCGCGTGCGCGGTCGGTCAGTGGCGCAGCACCGGCTTGCCCGCCGCCCCCGACGGCGGCGCCGCGGACGCCGATCTGACCGGCGGCGCCGGGTTCCAGGTGGCCATCGTGACCGACGGGGACACGGCGATCACCTTCGACGGCATGGACCCTGTCGTCTTCTCCGCCCGCCTCGGTGAAGCCGAAGTGAGCGGGAAGTTCACCTACAGCGGCCGGGCCACGGGCACGATGACCACGAACGCCGGCTCGGGCACCAGCCCTTCACCGGCCACGAGCGGCACCTGGCAGCCGGTCGGCGACATCAACTGGGACCAGACCCGGCTCACCGTCGATCTGACCGAGCCGGCATCCGCGCGTGTCTTCGACAACGTGCCGCTCGAGGACTACACCGGTGACGGTGCCGCACGTACCGGCGACGCTGTCGACATCGACCCGTTCTTCGACGCCGGGACCTACACCTGTGACAGCGACACCCTCACCATCACCCCGAACGACGACGGCGACCTGCCCATCGTCCTGGAACGCGTGTGACGGGAACACTCGATGCTCGACAGCGCACGCGGCAGCGCGGACCACGACGCGGACACCGGAGGGAAAGACCGTGAGTCGGCTCGTCGGCGGGACTGGTGGACCACCCGGGTCCGTGCCGGCGGCCGGCTGGCCGCGCGGACAGCACGGAAAGCGCTGCACGACCGGCTGCACGGCCTGGCCGCCGAGGCGAGCTTCTGGACGATGCTGTCGTTGCCTCCGCTGCTGCTCGCTCTGCTCACCCTCGTCGGGCCGATCGGTGCCGTGCTCGGCGAGGACCTGGCGGAGCAGGTGGCCACCGCGGTCCTCGGCTGGGCCGGCAACATCTTCACCGAATCGACGGTACGAGACGTGGTCCAGCCGTTGGTCACGACCACCTTGCGTGAAGGCGACTCCGGGATCCTGTCGTTGAGCCTGCTGGTCGCCCTGTGGAGCGGATCCGCGGCACTGAGCAACTACCTGACCGCCATCACGGTCGCCTACGACATGGACGGGCTGCGCAGCTTCTGGCGTACCCGGCTGCTGAGCCTCGTCCTCTACGTGGCCGCCCTCCTGATCGGCGCGGTCCTGCTGCCGCTGCTGATCGTGGGTCCGGGCATCCTTGCCCGGCTGTTGTCCGAGCTACCCGGCCCGGACCTGACATGGCTGATCACCGTGGCCTACTGGCCGACCGCGGTGCTGCTGTCCTTGATCGCTCTGACGTCGCTCTATCACCTCGCGGTACCCGTCAAGACCCGCTGGACCAGGGACTTGCCCGGAGCGGTGCTCGCCCTGGCCATCTGGATCGGCGGCAGCGCGGCTCTCCGTGCTTACCTCTCCTCGGGCCTGCGGAGCGATGCCGGGCCGATCGGCGCGCCGATCGCCTTCCTGCTGTTCTTCTTCCTGACCGCGCTCGCGGTGCTGGTCGGTGCCGAACTGAACGCCGCCATCGACGAGTCACGACCTGACGCGTCAACCCGCGCCGGGCGGCAGCAGGCACGCCGCAAACGCGAGTCCTCATCCGATGCTTCTTCATAGGCGCTGACACAGAACTGTCATGGGTAGACCGGCACACACGGGGGATGCCTTCAGAGAAGACACCAGGTCACCGTCACCGAAGGAGGCCCGATCATGCCGAACGTCCAACAGCCCGAGATGCGCCGCAGCGGTGAAACCCGCCTGGTCCAGGACAGCGACGGCCCGGACGGCGCGACCGGCAAGAGCCCGAGCGCCGAGCACCGCAAGGTGCCGGCCGACCAGCAGTCTCCGTACGGTCCCGGCGCCACTGCGACCAACAGCCCGCAGGAGCCCCGCGGCCGCGACGCAGAAGGCGAATAGCGCCGTGCCACCTCGGCCCTTCGTCGTCCCGGAAACGACATGCGACGGCACGGTTCCGTCACCGGGATACGGACAGCCGAGGGAGAAGACATATTCACCAGCGAATTGAGGAGGCGGCCATGCAACCCTTCGCGTTCACTCCCTGGGTCTGGCGCGACCAATCTGTGCTGAGCGGCGGCTACGGTCGTACCGGAGACCTGGCCGCGGGGCGCGGCGACAGCATCAGTGCGGACGAACAGGCCGGTGCGGACCTGTCCGGCTACGACGTAGAGGCCGCCGACGGCAGCATCGGTGAGATCGACGAGGCCACCTACGACGTGGGCAGCGCCTGCCTGGTCGTAGACACCGGCCCGTGGATCTTCGGCCGCAAGGTGCTGCTGCCCGCCGGTACGGTTCAGCGCGTCGACCACGACGACCGCAAGGTGTACGTCGACCGCACCAAGGACCAGATCAAGGACTCCCCGGAGTACGACAAGGACACTTTCGGTACGCCCGAGTACCGCGAGCGGGTCGGGGACTACTACACCGGCAGCTACCGCGACTCGCCGACGATGTGATCCACCACTGGTCGCACAGTGTGCCGCCGTCACCCGCGGGTGACGGCGGCTCACTGTCGGATGCCGGCGAACAGCCGCAGCGGTGTGATCGGCTGCTCGGCCCAGGACTCGGCGACGACCAAGCCGGCATGCAGCACCCCTCCCGGGGCCAGGCCGGAGCGGAACTGCCGGTCGGCTCCGGCGGTTGACAGCCTCACCGCTCGCACTGATCGCGAGAACCGCAGGGCCGATACTTTGCTCATCGCTGATGACCGCCACCCGCTGGCTGTCTGAGGACGCACCCTCGACCTGTCGAGGCAAGGCCGGCGAAGGGGATCATCGACCGCGGCCGCGTCGTGACGTGTAAGCCGCCAGGGCGGTCGCCAGGGCAAGACACCAGATCACGATGCCGGTCGTTCCCAGGGTCACGAGGAGGACACACAGAAGCCACCAGCAGATCGCGAAGCCGAGCAGAAGCCGGGCTCCTACCCGTGTCTGCCGTTGCACCACCGGTCGCGTGGGGTGGCGTGGGACCGGCGTGTCTCCGGCTTGCCCTCTGTCACCGGCCTTTGGCCGCTCCCCCGCAAGCCCGACGCGCTCATGATCCAGTCGTCCGCCGGTCGGTCGGTCGTCCGGCGATGCCACAGACAGCATGTTGCACACATCTCGAACGCCTTGAGTGTCACGCGCTACCTGTCCGGCGATCTCTCGGTGGGTGTGCGACTCAACGACGCCGGACAGCAGGGCGACACCGTTCTGCGCTTCGACTGCGACCTGACCGAAGCAGTGCGAGGCGTCGGCTCTCAGTCGTTGAGTGACATTCCGGCTCAACCTCTCGTCCACGGACGAGGACGGCATGACCGGCTCCTCGCCACGGGACTCCGGATCACCCTCCGGCCAAGGCCATCCCACCATTGTGGTCCGCTCCTCCACTCGGACAGCAACACCGTCGACGATGCCATCGTCGGCCGACAGCGTCCCGGCGAAACGACGACAGTCTCATGACGACACGCGGGATGAGAGTTCGTTTACGTCCGTTCGACGCGACGGTTCGTCGCCGGGCTGCCGCCGGGCTGCAGGCCGGCCGATCCCGACACCTGGGCCTCGGCCGTGCGCACGTCGACGTTGACCTTTTCGGCTTCCTCGGCCGCCGCCGCGGACGCAGCCGCCGCTTCACGTTCGACCGCCCGCGCGTCGAGCGCGGAGGTGGGTTCGTCGCCGGCCATGTTGGCCAGGCCGCCCAGCGCGCCGCCCATGCCCTCGAGGGCCTTGGTCAGCTCGGTCGGAACGATCCACACCTTGTT
Source organism: Paractinoplanes hotanensis (assembly GCF_023717965.1). NCBI lineage: Bacteria > Bacillati > Actinomycetota > Actinomycetes > Micromonosporales > Micromonosporaceae > Paractinoplanes > Paractinoplanes hotanensis. Next base: position 55,469 of record NZ_JAMQOL010000067.1, read on the forward strand.
GGCGGTGCCGTTCGCGATCTGCGG
>NZ_JAMQOL010000068.1:0-88720 GCF_023717965.1 Paractinoplanes hotanensis
AGGGTGGCTGGAAGCGTGAGAACTCCCATGATCACCTAGGCGATCTCACCCGCCCTGAGCACCCTCCACAAAGGCCGATCACCCGCGTATCCCCAGGTCATGCCACCGCTGCCTGAACACGCAAAGGCCCTGGCTCACCCCCGACCCGCATGCCAGCGAATCGCTCGTCGACATCGGCATCCGATCACCGCCGCTACCGCCCCGTGTCAACACTTAAAGTTACCGTACATGTACCGAGTGTGCTTGCCGGGTCTACACTGGCTTGTCTGGGGCGGTAAACCCGAGCGGCGAAAGGCGGGCCCGCATGATTCTTCGTACCTCCCGTCAGATCTGGGTTGGACGCGGAATTTTCGCGATCATTGTCACCAGTTTGACCGTTTACCTAAGCATTTTAGGTATTGACAAGTCGGACAAAGTCGCCAGTTGCGTAGCCGCGGTTGCAGCGATCTTGGCTCTCGGCGCTCCATATCTGCTGCCGCTGCCCGATTCGGGTAGCAATGACCTTCGCGAAGACCTCAAAGGAGCACCAGCCGGCCCTAATGCAGACCGTCAAGGTAGCGACAAGCCACCGGTATCGGGTGGGACGTCGGTACATGCCAACAAGATCGAAAATATTCAAACGGGCCAAGGCAGCTTCATGCTTGTCGGCTCTCAACCTCGCCATGTTCGTGGAAAGCGTGGGACACCACCGCCCCGGCGCGGCAAGTAGGTGGGCTAAGCCATGAACCAAGCCTCGTCCGCAAAGGTCCGTATCAGACTGCTGTGGCTGTGCGGGCCCGGCGCCAAAATGGTGCTCCTGCTACACCGAGTCATTGAGTACGGCGACGACGTGGTGTCCCACTTCTGGATGTCCGACCCGATGCGAGACACCGCTGGCGTCAGCGACCAGGTACCGGAGATCGAGCCCGGGGCCAGCCAGAGTCTGCTTGGCGGGAGTACGCCCGGGCACGTCAAGGTAACGCTTCAGCCATGCGGCGGAGGGCTGTCAATAAGGTTGATCGGCGCGGAGGAGGTTATCGGCGCACTACCGCCGGTTAGTGACTTCGTTCACGGCGTGTCCGAGACCATCGGCCCCGCGCCCGGCGGCCAGGTCGGAGCCGTTCACGCCTCGGGGATATATCCGGCCTCCCCGGTCATGAACACCGGACCTACCGCTCAAGTGACCCCAAAGTACGCCACCCGATGGCTGCCCTCTGACGACGCGGCAGTCGGCGTTGTGCAGGCTGCGGTCATCGAACTTAGGCGCGTACGGGCAGCTCAGATCGGCGACGGCGGCGTCCAACGGACGACGTTCATCGCGCAGGCATCCACTATGACGATCAGATTTGACGCGCTGCTAGCGTCGTCCCGCGTGACCAGCGCTGTACGGGCGCTACGCGCGGACCCCGACAGCGCTGAACTCCGCTCGCGGCTGATCGAGCGTCTGAGCACCGCGCCTGGCTCCTCCAACGGTGATCGTCTAGTCGTCGCCCGCCGGACCGGCTTCTTCGATTTCCTTCGGGAGCTTCTGCTCGCAGACGTCGTCGGCCTTCAGGTCGGCGACTTCAGTCGACAAGAATCGTCGTTTTATTACCGGATCCCGCGGTCACCCAGCGCTGCGGCGCTGCTGCATGTGCAGCCCGATCTGGCCGGGAGCCTTGCCGACCTGTTGTGTCCGCCGCCCAGGCAGCAGTGCGACTCCAAACTTTTCCAGGAGCATCTGCGTGTGGCCGTCGAGCAGTTGGAGTTTGAGCCAGCGGGTAAGTTGCGGCTCGGAGTGTGGTGTCCGATGCCGCCCCCAGGCGTCCATATGGTTGTTGCTGACGTCGACGGCCTAGGTGTAGGCGACGTGATCCAGCTCAACGAGCAGGTCACCGATATAGCTGCCTTTCGGACGGATGTTCCCATTCCTAGCCTCCGCCCGCTGACCGAATCGCTGCCTCCTGTGACGACGGTTTCGAGTAATCAGGTCGTCGAAACCTCTGCGTTCTCCCTCGACTTGGGAGACGTGCGCCGAAATGCCAGCGAGTCACGGACACGCGACAATCCCCTCACCGGCTGGTAGCCATCGACATATTTCATCTAGGAATTAGTTTCCGTTGTGCGGCTCACTGATTCGTTGCCGGTATTACCATTTTCGAAAGTCGCCGGGGAAGTGCAGATATTCCAACGGTCTCAATGAGTCGGGCCGGGTGACCGATCCCTCGTCGCGTCGGACTGCTCCGTAGCCGCAAGCAAGCTTTCTGTAGCGGAGGCACGACTGCGGGGCTACTGCCTGCGGGCCAGTTCCGCACCCGACGAGGCCACGAGGGCTGCAACGTTGCTGGGGACCGGTGTTACTGAGGAGGTCAGGTATTCCCACGCGTATTCGGGCCCAAGGCAATGCGAGGCGTCAGTCTGAGCAACCACAGCGACGACTTTGCCGGTAGGACAAACGCGTCGGAATAGCTGTCTCCACCTGTCCCGCTGGCTAGTAGGTTGGTGGCGGTACCAGGCCCAACAGCCCCGCTCACCGCAGTGGGTCGTCGTGAAGGCCAGAAGCCAGCGGACATCGATCGACCCGCTATTGGCGCTCGGTATCGTTGCCGCCGCCGTCGATACTTGACGCATGACCGGCGAAGATGATGATCAAAAGTCCCGGGCCCTTGCTGCTCGTGCCGCTGCGGGAGCAGTCGGTGCCGCTGTTGGTTTGGCAGGACCGGGTGGGGCTCTAGCCGGGGCGGCGCTGACCCCTGTGCTCGAACGTGCCTTCGTATACCTGGACAAGCGGTTCTTCCGGCAGCGAATGGTCAACGCCGCCGAGACCCTCGCTGACGCGGCTCAGGCGGCCGGCGTCGAGGACGACGAGTTCGAGATGTTCGTCGAAAAGCTCGCCCGCGATGAACAGCATCGGGAACTGTTGGCACGGGTGCTGAGCGCAGCGCAGGACAGCGCGATGCGCGACAAGCGGCGAGCCCTCGGCCGCGTCTTGGCCAACGCCGCTGATGACACCGGAACAAAGGTCGACAGCGAACTCGCTGACGCCCGGGTCATTGCTGACCTAGATGCCGTCCATATCCGTGTCTTGCGAATCATGAGTGAGGCACCACGGCACCTTGCTGAGTACGCCATCGCTCACGGCGTCGACCCACAAGGCGCCCGGCGCTGGCATCCCTACAGCATCGCGGGCGCTGACTCCGGTCTGGCGGACGCTGCGTGGGGAGCCGTCGTGGTCTTGGAACGGCACGGCCTGATCACGAAGGTCGGCGAGGGCCACACCCCCAACGGAGGCTGGGAGCCTGAGTACGAGATCACGGGGTACGGCGACTATCTCGTCAAGCTCTTGGCCGCTCCCTATGCCGCTGCGGCCGCGGAAGGCGAGTGATGACTCGTCGCGTCTCATGGCCGCCACGCTGTTTGGGTGGACTGGCTCGCTGCAACACCGTTCCGGATAAATTACTGCGTGGCGAGGCGCAATCTCTCCGCCCGTGTACGGCAGGTAGAAGAGCATCGGTCGTGAAGGACGGAAGCCAGCTGACGGCGGTGCACCCGCAACAGTGATAGCGGGGTTCGGGTTAGATGACCGCATGACGCAGCCGCTCCCGCTGTACCTTGGGCCCGCGCTCCCTCGATGGGCGCCGCAGACCACCGAGGACGTACAAGAAGCGATCGACGATGGGTCTCTCCGTGAGAACCACTGGTTCGATTTCAAACGGGAGGTCGGTTCCAGCGACGAGGCGAGGAAGAAGATCGCCGCAGCACTGGCCTCGTTCGCTATCGACGGCGGCGCGCTCATCATCGGCGCGGATGAGGACAAGAGAAGTCAACAGGTCACCCTGGCCCCGCAAGACCTTCGCGGTTTGCCGGAGCGCGTCAGTCAGCTGGCGCGCTCGCGGTGTGACCCGCCGCTGTATGTGGCCTGCCGGCCAATACCGGTCGCCGGCGATGACACCCGAGGCTTGCTACTGGTGGAGGTGCCGCCCAGCGCCGGAGCGCCGCACATGGTGGACGGCCGGTACTACGGCCGCGGTGACACGACTAAACACTTCCTTTCAGACGCCGAGGTCGAGCGTCATGTCACCGTCCGATCAGCGCACCGTTTCACCGCCGAACAGCTCATCCAGGTCGAGATCGCACGCGACCCGGTTGGGCCCACCGATGAGCACCTCAACGGACATGTCTACGTCGTGGCCAAACCGCGTGTGTCCCGGCCAGATCTCTTGACGTCGGCCATTGAGGACCGGTCCATCGGCCAGCTGGTCCACGCCCTGGCGCGACGGCTGCCGGGAAACGCTGTACCGAACTGGCAGCATGCATCGCACTCTACGCAACGAGCAGAGGGAGCCGCCTGGCACTCCGGCGGACTGCCCAGCCGCCAGTACCGACCCAGAGAATTCAGCGAAGAGCCCGAAGATCAACTGATAGACCTGGAAGTGCAGGACGACGGTACCGTTGCCTTGTTCTGCGGCAAAGGCACGTTCATCCGGCGGGATCACTCGGCACTCAACGACTACGGCATTGTGTTATTTTCTCGCGGCGTCGTCGAATTAGCTGGCGACATCGGTCGTGAGTACCGCTACGGAGGGCAGTGGCTACTCGCCACAGGTGTCACCCGGACCCGGGGCCTGCCCGCGTCGTCCACCCACTTCCAGGGGTACAGCCCGATGTTCAACGCTGAGCAGTACCTTCGATCGACGGAGGCCGTGACATCCGAACTGTGCTCGCGACCCGGGGCTGTAACGAAACGCCTCGTGGACCGGCTGATGCGCGGACTGGGAACTGCGCCCACAGCCTACCGTGGACTCCTCGACGACTAGAGCACTGGGATGGGTGCAGGCGGTAGTTGGTCGGGACCGTCAAGGGCCTGCACGCGTTACTCCCGCCATGCACCTGGACCGGCTGGGAAGACGAGCCGCAGGAGGTCTGCTCCTGCTCGGTCACAGTTCTCCCTCAGCGCTGTTGGGCCCGTCGAATGAACTCCAATGTCGCGGTCGACTTGTACATGTAGGAAATCCCGGAATGATGACTTCCGCCGGCATCCTAAAGGTGCCCGGTCCTTCGGTGACGCGCAGCGACCAAGCGAAGCAATGGAGTCCAACGGGCAGGCGATTGCCAGAGGGCTGGGAATAGGAAGCCACGCCTATTCCCATCTCCTCAAGAATCGCAGACGTCGCGAGAGGCTGCGGGCGAGCCACCAGGCATGATGACTTATTCTCGGGCGCCACGCACGGTCGGCGGCAGGTGAAGAACCTCGGTCACCGCCCGTGTTCAGGCAGGCTCTGTCATACTGGGATTTATCTGTCCGTCCGCTTTACTTGGTCGGGCACAGATTCCCGGTCACATGGTAGCGAAGCAGGATAGGTGGTTTCGGATGAACCGAGAAGACTACGCCGAGCTCCTGCGCTACACCCGACAGCTGCTACGCGAGGAGGGCGGCACGGATCTCGACGACGCTCTGGTCGAGGAGCGTCCGAGGAACGAAAATGGCGAGGTGTCATTTAACCCGCTTCAGCAGCTGCTCGACTATCTCGAAGGCCTCCGCAATGAAGTTTTCTGGTCGAGCGCACAGGCGGCTCGAAGGACACTGGATCGATTGAATCAGGTAGGTGAGCACGGAGATTTCCGCTTTACTGGTATTGCCGTAACGCTGGACGAAGTCGATAACGCAACCTACGGCGTGCCTCGGCTTGACCTGACCGGCGACGGTGAACTCGATGAGATCGTTTCCGAAATTGACGAACTTATCGCCCTACTGCGAGAAGAGATGTAGATGGCCTTGACATCTGGGCAGGCGAAGACTCGCATCAACAGGATTATCAAGGGCTATGGAGCGCGCAGGAATCTGCTTGGCAGGCGCCTGACCGGCGGCAAGCTCTATGAGGCGTGGATTTTGGCCGAAGTCTTGGACAGCCTTCGAATTCATGAGTCGCTGGCGCCGGCTTTTGTGGGCTCGAATATGCTGACGTTGAAGTCATCCCCGGGGCCGATCAACGCTAGTTATCCTCATTTCGTGCTGATGAAGGGCAGCGTGAAGGAGTTCGAGGTCTGGACGGACGTAGAGTTCATAGGCCAAACCTTCACGCTCAACCCAAGCGCCCCAGCTTTAATGCCAGGCCATTACCATGAGTTGGATATTGTCGTTGTTCCTGCTGGGGTCACGGGGCGCCCACACCACGACCAGGTAGCTATCGGAGTGGAGTGCAAGAACACTTCTTTCCAGAAACATATGGTCAGGGCCGCACTGGGTGTACGTAGGGAACTAAGCATGTATGTCGGTCCAAGTTCCACTCCTTTTACGATGTGGCCCAGCGCCACGGTTGAAGCCTTCCCGCCATCTGTTCTGCTCGTGTACTCAACCGATTCGAAGATTCTAAACTACTCCGCCTCGGGAGATGTTTTCAGCATTGATTTTCGGCATAACACGATATAGCGCGGGCCGCAGTCGACCTGACGCTCCTTCGGTTCTTGAGCGTCGGCGCGGTGCACTGAGATCGGCTACTAATCCCTCTGGGCTGTTGCTGGTTGCCGGGCAGTACAGGTACTCGAATGGTGTGAATGGGTAGGGCATACCGGGCTATTTTCGCGGTCCAGTTACCGCTGGACTTGCGCCGCGCCTGGAATATCGACCACCCGAACAGCCACCCACGACACCCTTCACCTCGAGAACGAATCCTTCTTCTGATGAAAGAAGACTAGGTGGCCACCCGGGCGATCCATGGACAACTAGGGCCATAACGGTAAGGTCTCCTCGCGGATGAAGTTCCCGCTGATGACAGCTTCGTCGGACGTTGGCCAATAGTGCGAATCCATCATAAAATGACACTTTCAATCTTTTCACTCGACGCTGATGTGGACGTGGTTGGTGTGCCAGCCGGAGGGGTCGTCGCCGCCGAAGGGGTTGTTGTAGGCGTGCCAGCCTTCGGAGCGGGTCCAGATGCGGCGGAACCAGATGACGTACCGGATGCCGAGGCGATCGGCGTTGGCAACGGCCCATGCGGCCATCGCGTCACCACGGGCCTTTTGGGCTCCGGACGCTTCGCCGCCGGCGGTCATCATCCAGTCGCAGGCGCGGCCCTGGGGATGCTCGCCGTGATCATCGACGCGGTAGCAGCCCGGCTTCGGGAACCCGGCTGCTGTGGCTTGTTGCACCAGGTGCAACGTCCGTGGCGTCAAGCAGCCTGAGCCGGTGGTCGGATCCGGACGGATGGTGCAGCTTTCCTCCGGCCAGGAGCCGTCGGGGTGGCGCGTGACCGCATCCGCCATGCCAGCCGTGATGGCAGCACAGTCCATTGCGCTGCCGGGATCTGCTCCGAGCTGTTGGCCCAGAGTGGTGGCGTCGTCTTCCCACTTCGCGTAGGCGTTCGGGAGAGCAGAGCCTTGGACGGCTTGCGCGGCGTCGGTCAGCGGCATGGTGTGCCAGCCGCGGATGGTGGCGAGTTTGTCGTAGAACTTGCCGGCGGCGTAAACAGGATCGCCGATTTGAGACGGGGTTCCCCAGCCTTGGCTGGGGCGTTGCTGGAACAGGCCGATGGAATCGCGGTCACCGCCGGCGAGATTGCGCAGCCCGGACTCCTGCATGGCGGTCGCGAGCGCAATGATCTGGCCACGTGCCGAGATGCGCCGTTCGGCGCCGACGCTGACGATCGTGCGGGCGTTGGCCAGTTGCTCGGCGTCCCACTGCTCGGCAGGCTGGCTGCTGGTTAAGGACATCGCCGGCGCGGGGACGCACTCGTCGTTGACGGTGGTCAGTACCAGCAGGGGCCCGGCGAGGCAGCAGCCGACGAGCAGGAAGGCCCCCACTACCAGGGCAACGGCGCGGTTGGTCATGGCCGCCGCCGAGGCGTGCAGGCAGCAGTGCCTGATGACGCGACCCCAGGACCCGCGGTGTCAGTCATCCGGGTGGTCTGTTGCGTCATGGCGTCGGCGCCAGACGGGCGTTGTCGATCAGCCATCGCCCGCCGGTGCTGGCGACCGTGACCCGGATGAGGCCTGCGTCGGTCGGCACGTCCGCAACCACCACAGCCGTGTCCGCCGACACCAGGCGCGGGCTGCCGGTCGCCACGCGGGCGGGAATCTGCGCCGGGTCGGTATTCGCGAGCAGCTGCGCGTAGGCCGGCGTCACCATCGGCCGTATGCCGGCGTGCCAGGCCTTGCGGTCCTGCGTGGGGCGGGCCCACAACCGGACGTAGGTCAACGCTGCGAGCAACGCGGCGTTACGGCGTGGACCGCTGACGGCAGGACCATGGCCGTCGCTAACGGTCACAGCTGGCGCGCTCGGCGCGGTGGAGCCACCGACCGAGCTGCAGCCCGCCGTCACGGCGACGACAAGACCGCAGACGACGGCCAGCCGGCGGCGGCTCATGCCGGTCCGTCGGCGGGTTCGGGCCAGGCGCCGAGGGCGTCGTTGGCGGTGGCGGCCATGTCGCGCAGCCGGGTGTGCAGCCTGGTCAGCGCGGCACGGCGCTGCTCGGTGGTGTCGGCGGTGTGCGCCTCGAGAAGCGCAACGTTGACCGCGGCGCCTTGGTCGTCGAGCGCGCGCAGGATGTCGAGGTAGAACAGATAGTTCTCGCCGACCGACTGGCCGGTGATTGCGTCGACGGTGACGTCGGAGCCGTGGGCGAGGGTGGGGTGGCCAGGCATCAGTCCCCCAGATTGGGTTCGTCGTCGACGTCGGTGTCGTAGTCGCCGTCAAGGCGGCCGTCGGTCTCGGCGTCGAGGCGCTGGCGTTGTTCGTCGGTGTACTCGGCAGCGCGACCTTCCGCTTCGTATTCGGCATTCGGATCGCTCACGGGGTTGGTCTCCTCCGGCTTGGTTTCCTCGTCGGCTTCGGGTTCAGTAATGCGCTGGTAGAGCGCGTCGACGTCGCCGTACATGGCCCGCAGCAAGGTGGTGAGGCGGTCCCAGGCGGCGTCCGAGGTGACTTCGGCGGGCATGGTCATGACGTCGCCTCCTGCGGGCTACCGGCCGGAGGCGCGGATGGCCGACCGGTGAGGTCGGCATCGGCGATGAGCACCGCGGTCTCACGCCAGGCGGCGGGCCAGGTGAGGTCGAGGTGTCGATCGGTGTGGGTGCCGTTGCGGCAGCGGGTGTAGTCGTCCCAGTCGCGCAGCCGCAGGCGGGCGCGGGCGAAGCGTTCGTGCCACAGCAGCGGCCCGTCGGCCGGTGCGGTGTCGTCGTATGCGGTGTGCCAGGCGGCGGCGAGCGCGGTCAGTTCCTCGATCAGCGGCGGGTGCTGGTACCAGCAGGCGGGGATTTCTTCGGCCAGTTGGTAGCGGTCGACGGCCCAGCCGACCCAGTCGATCAGCCACGCCCACGCCTGCGCGGCGGCGTCGCGGTTGAGCTCGGTCCAGCGCAGCGGCCATGGAGTGTTCAGCGGGGCCTTGCGCGGTCCGGCGTTCTGGTCGCGGGCGACGGTGTCGGTCAGGGCGAGGTGTTGCTGATGCAGGGTGTCGACGGCCTCGGTCAGCCGGGCCACGGTCGCGGCGAGCTGCGCGACGGCGACCATGTCCGCAGGCGGGTTGTCCGGCAGCTGGAAGTCGAAGGCGTCCATCAGGCTGCCTCGGCGAGTCGTTTGCGGAAGGCGTCACGGCCGGCGGTCAACTCGCCTGCGTCGGGGCGTTCCCACCACGCCGGCACGGCGAGCTCGACCGGTGGGAGGTTGCCGACCAGGGCGAGCGCGCGGCCTTCGGGCAGGGTGCGCAGGTCGGCCAGATCCAGCAGGTTCTCCCGGCGGGTGCTTTCGTTGACCGAGGCGCGGCCGCCGCCCCAAGAGTGGCTGGAGGTGATATCGGTGACCTGCCCGGCCAGGGCTTGGGCGTCGCGCATACCGGTGACGTCGCTGCTGCCGCCGATGAGCAGCCGGGCGCTGGCGGAGTCGGCGATGGCCCGTCCGCCCTTGTCGCCCCACCGTTCGCGGAGCTGGTGCAGGTTCTGCGCGAAGATCGACACGGCGATGCCCGAGCCGCCGCCCTCGTTCATCAAGCTGGGCAAACTTGGCAGGGGTGCGATGTTGGTGATCTCGTCACCGATGAAATACAGCGTCGGCTCGATCCGCCCGCCCGGCGCGGTCAGCGCGAGGCGTTTGGCCTGGTAGAGAATGTCCTCGCTCAAGGCGGCGAGCAGCGGCGCGATCAGGGCTTGGGCGTCGCGGGTGCCGACCAGGTAGATGGTGCCGGATTCACGCAGCCAGTCGACCGGCTTGAACTGCGTACCCCGCGGCGGTGAGCAGGCCAGCAAGACTCGGGGGTCGTTGAACGCGTCCAGGGCGCCGGAGACAACGGTTTGGATGGTGTCGCGGGCCCGGCCGCTGGTTTCGCGGTGCCGGGCCAGCCGGTCAGCCCACGAATCGACGCCGTGCGCCCGCAGGATCCGCTCCGGCCGCGAGTTGGACGGGTTCTGCGACCAGGCCAGGACATCGAGCATGGTGGCGTGCTCATCGAGGGCGGCGGCGTGCAACAGACCGCGCAGGATCGTCGCGGCCTGGTCGCGGAACCACTTGCCGTTCTCCACGCTCTCGTCGCCGATACCGGAGCCCGCGGCGAAGCCGTTCGCTCGGAGCATGGCGACGATCTGGTCGTCGGCGCCTTCGATCGGCGACCACGCCATGCGGGGCACGCCACGAATCTCGCCCTGCGGCTCGAAAATGTGGGACGGGCCGATCGCCGCCCGGCGGTCGTAGGTGATCTCCGCGACGTCCAAGCGGGTCGAGGTGGTGAGAACCGCACCGCGCGCATCTGCGACCGCTGGGATCACGTAGCGGGTGGTCTTGTTACCGAAGCGCGGCACCGCCGCGGCGAGCAGGGTGTATTCGTTGGCCAGGTACAGCGGCCGGCCGCTGGTGGCGTCGTTGCCTAAAAACCGGGCGACCTCGAGCGGGTCACCGCGCCGGGAATCCTTCGCGGCACGGGTGAGCTGGTCGTCGGTGTCGACGATCGTCAGCCCGGGACGCACCACGTCGACCCGCTTGCGGACCGCGTCGGCGGTCAGCGTGCGGTGCAGATCAGCATTCGTGGCGAAACCGCTGCGGCGCATCCGCGTCTTGGCCAGGTGCAGGGCCGGCCCGCCGATCCCGGCGAGCAGGCCGAAGAAGATGAGCGCCCACAGCGGATACAGCAGCCACGGCCCACCGATCACAGGGCGGGCGGTCGCCGGCCACGCGTCGGCAGGCCGGCTCAGGTGCGCGGTCAGGCGCACCACGATCCCGGGCGTCTGCCCGATGGTGGTGTCCGCCCACCGGTGGTGCACCAGCAGCGCGGACAGCTGCCCGGCCGTCCACAGCGACACCACGACGACCACGGCAACCACGACGAACAGCACGAGCAGGATCAGCCGGCCGAGGATGTCGGCGCGGGCACGGCCCTGCCGGGGCGGCCGGTGACCGGGTGAGGACAGCGGCGGACGGGCCATCACGCCGCCGCCCCGTCAGTCGCGGCGGCCAGCCGGGCGTCATAGTCCGCTCCGTCGACCGGCTCGGCGGGCTCGTCGGCTTCCATCCGGCTGTCGGTGTGCACCATCGCCGTCTCGGCTTGGCTGAGCTGGTGTTTGACGACGAAGGAACGGGTGCCGATCTTCCACAGGCCCACGCCTTGGCGCAGAAAACGCAGCAGGTCCGTTTCGACGTCGGAGGTGCCAAGGAATTCACGGGCCTGCTCCAGACTTCCGGTGGCCTGGCGGTAGGACACCCGTACACCGGAGTCCTCGATCAGCCCCCGGGCGATGCGGACCTGTTCGGAGTCCGCCGACCCCGACGCCGCCAAATCGGAGAAGCGGTGAAACGCCAGCACGTTCGCGATACCCAACGCCCGCGCCAACTTCAACTGCTCCCGCATGCGGCGAATCAGCGGCAGGTGGCGAGCGATGAGCGCGAACTCGTCGTAGAAGCAGACCCTCGGCGGGGCATCCGGCGCCGACAGTTCGGTCTCCAGCCAGGACTGGGCGCAGGTCATCGCCATCGCGGTCATCTGGTCCGAGGCGCGGATGGTGCGCAGGTCCAAGATGGCGCCGGGCTGGGTGAAGTCCAGGCGGGCGTTGGATTCCACGGGCCCGTCGAACACTCCGCCGAGCGCACCGGAGATGAGCCTTTCCAATGCCAGACGCACGCGCCGGGAATCATCGACGAACACGGTGACGGGGTAGTGGAGCCCGTCGAGGCGGTGCGCCCACAACTCCGGCTTGCCCATGGCCGCCAGGACCACGCTGAGCGTGGGGGTGGCCATCCGATCGGCGGAGGTGTCTTGCTCGCGGGTGACCGCGTCGACGGCATACTCCACCAGCGAGCGCTCCGCTTCGTGCAAGCGCCCGCCGAGCTGGATCTCGAGGAGTCCTTCGAGCAACAGCAGCCGGCGCGAGCGCTGCAGCTGCCGCCACTGCTCCTCGGTCTGGTGCGGATGCCTGCGGATTCCGGCGAGGGGGTTCATGATGACGCCGAGGCCGGGCCCGATGCGTACCGGCTTGATCCCGGCGAGGCCAGCCAGCTGCTCGTACTCGCCTTTGACGTCGGTGATGTAGAACTTCTGCCCGAACGGCACCCCGCGGAAAGCCAACGTTTTCAGCAGTGACGACTTCGCGGTGCCGATTTCGCCGGTGACGACCATGTTCGGCGCGGTGATCACCTTGGCCCGGTACAGCTCATGCAGCGAGAAGGTGAACGCCGAGCGGGAGTAGACCTCCAACCCGATCAGCGGTCCGTCAACGGGTAGGCCTGGGTCGGACACGAACGGGTAGACGCTGCAGAGCTGGGCCGAGGTGGTGGTCAGCGGCGGTAGTTGCAGCTGCCAGAACACCCGTCCCGCCGCGCGGCCGTAGGCGCCGTGCCGGCCGACCAGGACCGGGCCGAGCAGCCGATCCTCCTGCCGGACCACCGCCCGCTGTTCGCGCTCCAGTGCGGCCTGCGCACGGGCGAGATCACGGGCGGCGGCCCGCTGCTCGATGCGATCCGACAGGGAACCCTCGCGGCGCAGGAGCCGGCGGCTCACGCGGACCACCCCCGGGCCGGCTTCAACCCACGCGCCAAGGGGAGCGCCCCGGCGGCGAACGCCTGGTCCTGCTCCCCGGCCAGGACGACGGCCTCGCACCCCGCCCGCGACAGGATCCGCTTCACCGAGCGCACATCACGATCGAGGTCGGCCATTGTGGCAGCGGTGACGGTGACCAGCAACGCGTACCGGTACCGCGAGTGCCCGGCGGCCTGCTCCCGGTCAATCTGCTCAACAGCGCGGGCCTCGTCGTCCTCGCGGGCGGTCCGGACCAGCCGCAGTTTGCGTTTGGTGACCTCATCGCCGGCGCGGGACACCTTCTCCCGGCGGGTGGCCAGCTGCGCCACCGCGGCCGGGACCGGCTGCGCGACCAGGGTGACGGTGCGGCGGCAGGTGGTGCGCATGTAGAGCGGGCTCAGCCACGTCGCGTCGACCAGTTGCCGCGGCATCTGCGCCACCCACAGCGTTCTCGAGAATGCCGAGTCGTGCTGGTAGGTGTTCCAACCCGCCGTGCGGGCGGCGACGGGCCCGGCCAGCCGCGGCTCGCCTCCCGCCGCAGTCGGGCCGTCGCGGGTCGGGGTGGTGCTGGCACGCAGGTCGACGACTTCCTGATCATCAGGGTCGAACTGCGTACGGATCACCGCGGCGTACGCGCGCGGCGACAGCCACCCACCTGTGGTGATACCGGCTTCGATCACGGCGGACTCGATACCGGTCAGCCGGTCCAGCACCACCGCGGCGATCGCCGCGTCCGTCCCCCCGGCCTGGGTGATCTCCCCGGAGAGCCGGGCGATGTCGAACACCACCGACAGGTAGATCTCGTGGCGTTGCGCCGCTGGCGCCGCAGCGGCGGTCAGCTGGGCCAGGGACCGGTACGCCGCGCTGGTGGTGTCGACGGCCCGGTTGACCAGGTAACGCTGCGCGGCGTTGCCGGTGTCCGGTACCGCGCGGGAGGTCACCGACCATCGGATCAGCCCGGCGTCTGCGTACTCACTGCCGAGGATGTTGAGCAGCTGCGCCCAGTCGGTCAGCCGCTGGGCTTGCACGTCGTGGTCGGCCAGGATGAGGTTGGTGCCGTAGCAGACCAGTGCTGCGGTCACCGTTTTCTCCTTGCGGTGATGCAGCAGCCCGATCTGGGTGGTGCCGTCGGTCGCGGTCGCCGGCAGCCACACGTAGGCGGCGGCCGGGCCGGGCAGGTCCATCCACCGCTCGACGCTGCTGGGCGCGTACGGACCGCCGCGGTACTCGTTCTGCCCGGCCCGGCGTTGCAGCAGAGCTCCGGCGACGACCGGCGCCCACTCGGTCACGCGCCGGCCCTTGAACCGCAGCAGGCCCAGCGTCACCAGCAGCACGCAGCCCGCCAGTGCACCGATCGCCGCTCCACGATGGCCGGCGACCAGCAGGTTCAGGGCGACGACGGCGGCGATGACACCGGCCATGACTAGGGTGATCTGCGACCAGGCGAACCCGAGGACCGCTCCGCGGGTTGAGCGCGGCGGGAACTGAAATCTCATCGGTTCTTCTCTTTCGTGAAGGTCGGGCTAGATCGGCACGATGGGCGCTTCGGAGGCCGCGCTGGCAGCACCATCGCCGCCACCCGCTGCGGCGCCCGAGCGGCTACCGGACTGATCACCGTCGGCTGATGAGTGCTGCTGCGGCGGGGTGTCCGGCCCCGCTACCGGTGCCGCTGCTGGTGGCTCACCCGCCGACGAGGCGTCCGCCCCGGTGCCGGTGCCGCTGTCGCCGGATCCGCCACCCGTGCCGACGCCGGCCGGGATGCCGGTGAGGTCGCTGGTAACGCCACCGGTCGGGCCGGCGGCTTGCCCCCCGCCGGGGGTGACCGGCAGGGAACCGTGCGAGCCGGTGGCATCGCCAGGAGCGGTGAGCTGCCCGGACGCCACGTCGTGCTGCGCGCTCTGCGCACCCGACTGAATGCCGTCGGCCTCGTCGCCGTTCGGGGTCTCACTGGGCCCGTCCTGGCCTTGTTCCTCGCTCCCGGCGCCCTTGGTGGCTTCGCCGACCTTTCCGCCGTCGGCGCCGGTCGACGCGGCGTCGCCTATCTGCCGACCGGTGCCGTCACCGACCCCGGCTGCCTCGCTCGGGCTGGTCGGCACACTCGCGGCGGTCTCGTCCATGACGCCGGCGGCACCGGACGCCGGACTCCCACCACCACCTGCGTCGGCGGCCCCGCCGCGGACCCCATCGGCAAAGGCGGCGCCCAGCTGCAGCGGGCCACCGGCGCTGGACACGATGCCATGGGCGTTGACGTCGGACAGGTAGCCGTCCCACAGCGTTGTCAGCCGCAGCAGGATCCACGGCGCCACCACCATCAGCCAGATCAGCAGCACCCCGCGCAGTGCGTTCATCAGGTCGTCCGACCCGTACGCCGCGCGGGAGCCGTAGATCCACAGCTGGGCGATGAAGAATTTGCTGCTGGCCAGGGCGTTGACCGTCCAGAACCAGCGGCGCCCCCAATGCCGGGTCTCGTGCATGGCCTGCCCGGACATCGCGACCGCGCCGAACAGTGCCGCGCCGGTGGCCAGCAAACCGCGGAACAGCATGATCACGAACAGCAGGAGCAGGCCGATCGTGGCCAGCACGGACAGCAGCAGCGCGATGAACATCGTCCCGGCGCCGCCGGTGAGGTTGCTGAAGCTGGTCACCAGCGTCGACGGGTCGTACGCGGTCCGCGCGTTCGCGGCGATGACCGCGTTGGTGGCCTGGTCCCACGCCGCGACGATCGTGTAGGCCAGCCCGCCGGCGAAGGTGACGCCCAGCACCGCCCGCACGAGACCGCCCAGGGACGCGACGGGGCTGGGACCGCCGGTGGTGCGCAGCCCGTTGATGACCGTGGAGACGATGAAGAAGATGAAGATCAGGCCGACCATCACGCCGGCGAGCGAGTTGTACGTGGAGTAGAACGCGGCGTCCGGTGACGAGATCGCGGTGACCGTGAAGACCCAGCTGGCCAGCTTGGACAGCAGGAACACCACGCCCTGCACCGCCGCGTCCACGAGCCCCTGGATGCCCGTTCGCACACCGGTTTCCAAGGCTTCCTGAGCATTACGCTGGACCTTGCAGCTGACATCGGTGACCGGGCAGTCCGGCTGCTTCGGATCCGGGTCATACATCTGCGTCGCCCACACGGCCACCTGCTGCTGGCAGAAGCTGTACTTGAGATCGACATCCGGCCGCGTGTGAGAGTCGGGGCTGTAGCCGACGGGTAGCTGCGCCGCGCAGTTGATCAGCCCGGTGGGGCCTGCCGCGGTGCTTGGGCCGTCCATCAGCACCGACGCGGTCCCGTCGCGCGGTTTGCCGCTCAAGGTGATCGACGCAGCGGCACAGGATTGCTTGTCAGCGTCGCTGGTCGCCTTGCTGCACTGAGTGACCCAGTGCGAGCGCCCCTGAGCGGTGGGCTTGTCGACGTGCACGGCCCACGGCATGCACCACGCGACCGACCCAGGTGCTTTCGCCGCGCACGCCACGTCGACGACCGGGCTCGACGATGCGGGGCTCGGGGCTGGGGCCGCCTCAGCGCGGACCGCACCGCCGAGCAGCACCGCAATGCAGACAGCGATCAGCAGCAGCCCGCGCGCGATGCCTGCCCGGCCAGAGGTGCGATGGTCTGAGCCGGCCCGGGCGGCCTGGGTCGTGTGCATGGCCGCGGTCACAGCACCAGCAGCCCGGCGATGATAACCGTCCCGGACCCGACGATGATCGCCACCAGGCCGTTGCGCCACATCATGCTCTTGCCGCGGTCGGAAACGATGTGCGCGCCGAAAATGGGTCCGACACCGAACGCGATGGCGCCGGCGACCAGGCCGCAGAACGCGGCCACGCCGCCGAGCCACATGACCGACCGCATGATCGTGTAGAAGATGTCGGATTTCGGGATCGCCGAGCCGTCGGGGTATACGCGGTTCCAGTCGAACCCGCCGGGGCCGTTCGAC
The DNA here is from genome assembly GCF_023717965.1 of Paractinoplanes hotanensis. Lineage (NCBI taxonomy): Bacteria > Bacillati > Actinomycetota > Actinomycetes > Micromonosporales > Micromonosporaceae > Paractinoplanes > Paractinoplanes hotanensis. Next base: position 16,883 of record NZ_JAMQOL010000068.1, read on the forward strand.
GGCGTCGGCTCGGGTGCTGCCAGCATCTGCTGGGCGACATCGGGTAGCCGCACAGCGAGCCAAGCAGTCAGCGTGGAGATCATCAGGCGCGCTCCTTTCGGGCGGCGATGGGTAAGGCGACCCGGGAATCGGCGCACCGGCCGATGACGGCGTCGGCCAGCTGCACCAGCGCGGTCCGCGTCTGCTTCTTCAGGCGCCGCGCGTCGACCGGCTCGGGCCGGGCGAGCTGGGGGTCATAAGGGATCGAAACGACGTCGGGGACGACCGTGGCTACTTGCCGCAGCACGGCGCGCACCGTGCGGTCGGTGGCCGGAGAGGTGGCGATGACGGCCAGCACAGCTCGGTCGACCACGGCGCCGTTTCCGGCCGCGCGTAGGTGGGTGAGCAGCCGCATCGTGTGGTGCAGGCTGTCCGTGGTCGCTCGCGCGGCCAGCACCGGCGCGTATGCGGCGGCCAGGGTGCGCCATACGCCGGTGACTAGGGCGGGCATGACGTCGCAGATCGTGAGCGGGTAGATCCTGCGCAGCGCCTCGACGACCGCCGCGGCTTCGTCGTGGCGTGGCGGGCGCCGGCCCTGCCCTTCGGTTTCCCCGACCAGCGCCAGCAGCCCCGAGGGGCTGCGCTGGGTCCACCGTTCGACCTCGTGGCGGCTGGTCAGGGTATGCAGGTCGCGAACCGCGTCCCACATAGTCCCGGCGTTCGACCGGCCGATACGTTCGCCGAGACCACCCCAGGGAACGGGGTGCATATCGATTGCGACGACCGGTCCCGGAACGGCGAGGGCGAGCAGGTCGCCGAGCGCGGCGACGAGGGTGGAGCGGCCGACTCCGCCGTCGGCGGACGACACCGCGATCATCGCGTTGGGATGCAGGGCGGCGGCTCGTAGCCAGGCCCGTTCCGCGATGTTTGCGGGTCCGAACTCGCTGGGCACTGCGCGCGCTCGCACGACGACCGGCTGGTTCACCGGCCGTTCGTGGCTGCGCTGGTCAGCTACCGGATAGGCCGGCCATTCCGTGCCGCTGTCCAGCGATGCGGAATCCCCAGCAGCCACCATCGCATCAGCGGGTGGCGCATCCGGCGCGGCGATCGAGAGCACCATCCATCCCCTCGGATTGGGTTCGAGTGTCGTCACGTTGTTTGCTGACCACGTGCGATTGATTGGGGCAATCGCACGTGGTCAGCGATAGGCAGCCGATAAGTACCGGCCGGTGACTCGAGCAGCGCGGGGAATTCGGCCGGTCAAGTTCCTCAGCGCATCGGTGAATCACTATTCGAGGCGACGATCGACGCCCCCTCTGACGTGTATTCATCGCTCGTCGCCCGACCGCACTTCCTCTCGCAGAAATGCCGATCGGTCACGCCATCTACCCTGCCTTGGCTGTTATGGCGACGGCAGTTGTCCGGCACTGTCCAGTACTGTCCTTCGCTAACCCGCAACGCTTCTGTGGACGGCCGGAAGCCACTGCGCGGAGGCCCGACGACGAAGCAGCCGCTGACCGCCGCAGGACGAGTCGCGGCAATCGCGTTGGATCGGCTTGCCGGTGACGGCTAGCCTCGGCCGGTGGCTTTCTGGCGGCGCCGAGAAGCGCCTTCTTCCGTCGAAGCACGGCTGCACCGCCGCGTCGAGGACTATGTAGACCGCCATAGCATGCGTGCGGCACTTGAAGACGAGGCGCTCGCCGACACCTCGCAGGCACTTGATGGCATGCTGCTGCAGCGCTGCCAGGGCGCCGCGCTGCCGGTAGGTGTTCTGGCCGATGTCATCGTCGTGCATCGGCTGCGCGCGACGGAACTGGCGAGTGCGGAAGACAGGCACGCCTACGTCGCTCTCGCGGTGTGGATGCACGCCGCGAACGGGGGTGATGTCGCACCCCAGCTACGCCGAGAGGTCGATGACGCTATCGCGCGCGGCGCCGAGACGGACGAGCCGACCGCTGTGCTGCGTGCACTGCAAGGCCACGCCTCAGCCGTTCGCGCTCAATGGCTGAAGACACAGGATCCAGCACTGGCGGACACTGTTGTCGCTGTTTTCGTGCGGCTGCTCGACCACACGATGGACGACGACCCTGCCTACGCAATGAGGTTGCTCGACCTTGCCGGCGTCTCCGCGTCACGCAGCCGGTTCATGCCGTCTGCGGCCGGATCTGACCTCGATGACGCCATCAATATGGCCGAACGCGCTTTACGCCATCCGCGGATCACCAGCCCCGCCATTCGACGGGCTCACCAACTGCTGGGGCCGCTGCTGGTCACACGACTCGAACGCGACGGTGCGCGCGCAGATTTCGACCGCGCAGTGAAATCTTTCAGCACACTTGTCGATCTTGCTTCGGATGAGCAAGAGCGGGAACACTGTCAGCGCGACCTGATCAGCCTGAAACAGCTGTATGCCCGATGGGGGCAGTAAGAAGTCGCAACGAAACGCCCGCGGAGAATGTCCACTCGGGACTTCTCAATCGGGGTTGCTGCCGTAAGCGGCCAGCGTGTCGACGAGTGCGTCGATGTGCGACGTCGAGACGCCGGGCATGGAGATGACGTGGGACCAGTCACCTTGAGTCGGCAGTGGCCAGACGGTTGCCATATCGGCGGGAAGCCGCCTGAGCAGCACGGTGAAGGACAGGGGGTTGCGCCAGGCCGGCCATCCGATCTGGTGAAGTCGTTGTACGGCGTAGGCGGCCACCTCACGGGCTCGCTCGGCGCGGTCCGCGTGCCCGGTCGCGCCGAGGGACGTGGTCGCGTGCCACAGCATCGCTGCGGCGAGGCCGTTGCGGGATCCGCTGATGGTGGTGTCATGCGTATTGAGGTACGGCACGGTGGGGCTGAGCTCTTCGGGCTTGCGCCGGGTCAGGACGATTCCGCAGACCACGGGGGTTCCGAAGAACTTGTGGCCGGACACGCTGATGCTGTCGGCGCCGTCGGCCAGGTCGAATGCGGGCCGGTTGGCGGTGGTCGCGAGCGGGACGCCGGCGAGGGCAGCATCGCTGTGGATGTGGCGGTGACGGACTCCGGCGACGTCCAGGGCGTTGTGGACGTCGGTGACGTCGTCGACGGCCTCGGTCATGGTGGTGCCGATGGTGGCCACGACGATCGCCGGCCGGCTGCGGTGCCGCGCGGCTTTGCGGGTCAGGTCGGTGTAGTCGATCTGGCCGCTGGCAGTCGTGGTGACCTCGACGGCGGGCAGGCCCAACAAGTGGCACGCCTTGGGCACGCTGTAGTGCGCCGCGCTGGAGTAATAGGCGACAGCGTTCGGGAGTTTCGTGCGGCCGAGCCACAGGCCGTACAGGTTGCCTTCGGTGCCGCCGCTGGTGAGGTAGCCGCTCCAGCCGGGCGGGGCGCGGAACAGCTCGGCGGTGAAGTCGAGAACGTCACGTTCCAGATCGTGTACGTGGCCCGGGTACAGCGGGTCGATGCGGGGGTCGCCGAGGTTGTTGAGCAGATGACCCAGCAGCGGCGCCAGCGGCCGGTAGTCGATGTCGCGGGCGCCGGGAAACCCGATGTTCGTGGAGGTGGCGGCGGCCAGCCGCGCTTCGACAGCGCGCAGACGCGCGTCCATCGCCCGTACGGCGCCCGGGGACCGGATGACGGAACCGGCCGGGAGGGTGTCGGTCATGCCGTGTCCCGTCATGACCGCGGCCCCGCGGAAGTGCCGTGCGCGACGGGGCACCGGCCGGCCGGGCGCTGCTCAACGGGCAAGCTGGTGAGCTGCCGCAGGGCCGCGCTGGTCTTGAACTGCTGCTGGAACCCGGCCGCCAAGGCGAGACTCGGTAGCCGGCGGGCCAGTGCTCGGAGCGCGGTGGTCAGTTCGAGGCGGGCCAGGGCCGCGCCGATGCAGTAGTGCGGGCCGGCGCCGAAGGCGAGGTGCTGCCCGCCGCGGCCGCGGCGGGGATCGAAGACTTCCGGTTCGGTGTAGACGGCAGGGTCGTGGTTCGCGGCGCCGATCAGGACCAGGCAGCGGCTGCCGGCCGGGATGGTGACCCCGTCGAGGGTGACGTCGGTGATGGTCAGGCGCAGCCAGCCGTCGATGGCGGGGCTGTGCCGCAGGGTTTCCTCGACGTGCAGGTTGAGGTAATGCTCGTCGTCGGCCAGCCGTGCCCACCGGACCGGTTCAGCCAGGGCGTGGGCGAGGGCGTTGCCGAGAGCGCCGGTGGTGGTGATCCAGCCGGCGCCGACGATGTTGAGCGCCAGAGCGGCCACCTCGGCGATGGTGAGGTTGCTGTCGTCGTTGTTGCGGTAGCGCAGCAGCTCACCGATCAGGCCCGGGCCGTCGTGGCCGCGGTCGGCACGGCGGGAGACGATGTCGGCGCAGAATCGCCACAACGCGACGCTGGAGTACGCCTGCGCGATCTGAGCTTCGGCAGTGGGATTCCCCCAGACGAGGTCGGCGAAGTCGTCGGTCCACGCGCGGACCTGCTCAGCAGCTGCGACCGGCAGGCCGAGAACATCGTGGATGACCAGCAGCGGCAGCTGCACCGCGAAGTGCATGAGGTCAGTCGGTTCGTTCGTTGTCATGCCGGTGATCAGGTCGTCGGTGCGGGCCGCGACCAGCGGCCCCCACTGCTGTTCGGCGCGGGCCACGGTGGTGGGCATCAACGCCCGCAGGATCGCTCGGGTGCGCAGGTGCTGAGGGCGATCGGCGGCAACGGCCACGGCCGGGGCGTCGAGACCGGCCAGGATGTCGCCGGCGTCGGCGGTGAGCGCGGTGATGGGAAGCATGGTGGCGGCGTTGCTGAAGCGGGTGGTGTCGGCCAGCACGGTGCGTACGTTGTCGTGTCCGGCGATCAGCCACATCGCGAGGTGATCGTCGTAGCTGATGGACGTGGCGGTGGCGTTGATGCGCCGCCAGGTGGTGGCGGGGTCGCGGCTGTAGGGGCCGCTAAACGGGTCGAGTCTCATCGCGTACTCCTGCGGAAGAAATTCGGAAGCTCGGCGGAAGGTCAGGTGAGTGAGATGTGGTGGCGCAGCAACCAGGCGTTGACGTCGACGAGGTATGCGACGGTGGCCGGGGCCCGGTCGCTAACCGGGCCGGCAGGCCGGACGAGAAGCTCGGTGACGCGGCCTCGGTCCAGCAGCGGGCGCAGTGGCGCCTCGGGGTCGTCGAGGATGTCGCGCAGTTGCGCCGTACGGGATTGCTGCCAGCCGTCGAGCAGTTCGGCGCTGGGGAACGGGCGGGGCCGCAGCCACGTGGTCTCGGCCGGCAGCAGGTCGGAGACGGCGTGGCGCAGCAGCCCGTTCGGGACGCCGAGCAGGTGCCGCAGACCCGTTGGCGTGTTGAACAGGTAGGCCGCGAACAGCCAATCGACGAACGGCGTGTGCAGGGTGACTCCGGCGGCGTCGGCGAGCTGGCCGAGGCGGGTCAGCAGGTGCGGCAGGTACCGAGTGAGAGTCAGGTAGGCCATCGTGCGTCGGCGTCGCCCGAGAGCGTCAGCACCGGTCAGATGGGGCACGCCCAGGGTGGCTTGCTCGTAGCGGTGCTGCCGGTACAGCCCCGGCATCAGATGATGGCGGGCATCGGCGTTCAGCAGGTCGGCAGGGTCGCCGACACCGGGCCAGGGGAAATCATCCGTGGCCAGGGTGAGCGAGTCGTGCAGCCACCGGTAGCCGCCGAACACCGCATCGGCGCCGTGACCTGTCACGACGCCGGTGCTGCCCGCCGCCGCGATCCGCCGCAGCACGGCGAGCAGGAGGGCATCGGCGCCGGCCTCACCGGGGAAATCGAGGGCCTCGCGCGCGCCGGGCGCGGTGTCGAGCAGCGTGTCCCGGCCGATGGCCAGCATATTGTGCCGCAGGCGCAGGTGCCCGGCGGCGCGTTCGGCCTGCTCCACGTCCGCGCCGACGTCCCCGGGCAGCTCAGGCGGGCCGGTCAGGGCGAGGGTCCAGGCCGCCAGCCGGTGCCCGCGCATTCCGGCGGCGTAGACGGCCGCGGTAGCCGATGCGACGCCCCCGGACAGCAGCACCGCTCCCGCCCGGCGGGTGCGGGTCGCCGCCGTAGTCTCGGCCAGGGCACGACGGACCACCTGAACGGCGGTGTCGGCGTCGTGGCGGGAGTCGTCGGCCTCGAGATACCAGTAATAGCGCCGTCGCAGCCCACCCGGACCCGCCTGGATGAGTTCGGCGGGCAGGACCTCGGCCACGCCGTCCACGACGCCGTGGCCCGGGGTGCGCACCGGGCCGAGGGTGAGCAGTTCATTGAGGCCGTCGGCGTCGACGACCGGATTGACCGCCGGGTGGGCCAGCAGCGCGGTGGCCCGGGTCGCGAACACGATTCCGCCGTCGACCACGGAGTAGAACAGGGTGCGGGCACCGAGCGGGTCGCGGATGAGCAGCAGCTGCCGGGCGAGGTTGTCCCAGATGGCAATGGCGTAGGTGCCGGCGATCCGGTCGACCAGGCCGACGCCCCAGGCCCGATAAGCGTGCAGAAGCACCTCGGCGTCACCCGACAACGGCCGTGGCCGACCGTACAACTGCTCGTCGAGATGCGTGCGGTTGCTCAGTTGCCCGTCGATGGCCAGCGCCAGGTCCGGGTCGGGGCGTTCCGGATGCCGCCAGTCGGCGTAGCCTCCGGTCAGCCCGAGGTGAGCGAACGCGCTCCGCCGGGCCAGCCGGACGACGTCGCGGCGCAACACCCCGGCCGCAAATGCAACGGCCATCGCGTTGACCGCAGGCCGCTCGTCGCGCAGATCCCGCGTGGGATGGATCCACCCGGTGATTGCCATGCTGTGTCCCCCATGACGTAGTGATTGGGCGCAGGAATGACTGAGAGAAGGTGGCGGGTCAGCGCGCCTCGAAGTGCACGAGGCAGCCCGGTGACACCACGTGCAGAGCAGCCATCGCCTCGCCGGAAGCACCGATCCCGCTACCCGCAGCCGCCGCGCCGGCCCGGTGCGACCTGCGGTGGGTAGGGCGCGGTGGCGTCGGGGCACGTTTGCGAGCGTTGAGACGGCCTGCGTCGACGCTGGCTCGGCTGCCTCAGGCGAGTGGGATCGCCCACCCGGGTCGGGCTGTGCGCCGAATCCCGGGAGGGCCACGTCTACAGTCAGACGGACGTTTGCCACGAGTTCGACCCTCGGCGACATCATGCGTTCGGGGTAGCTGTCCGGGGCTGTCCGGGGCTGTCCTTCCGGCTGTCAACTCGGTCTTCTTGACGCGGTGCCGCGCAGCCAGATAAGTAACTGGCAATAGACTGCAAGTCTCCTGTGGACGGGGCGCCCGCGGGAGCGGAAGGGGGACGGCGACATATGGCGCCGACGACGCACCAGCTATTACAGCCCCATATGGGTATACGGCTGCCGACCGAGGTGCGCGCTTCGCTGCTGGAAATGGGTACAGCGTGCAATCAGGCGGCCGTGCACCTTCATCAGGCACTGACTTTCACGCTGCAGGTCGAATCCGCGCTCGAGACCCAACGGACCGACCCGCGGTCGAGCCCACTGATGTGGCAGGTCACCGGGGACCTTCAAGTTGTGGCCGATCAGTACTTCGAGCAGGCGATCATCGTTCTGGCTCGCGCCAGCACGGTCTATGCGGTGTACGCATCGCAGGTGGCGGCTGCGGTGGCGAGCGGCGAATCAACTCCACTGCCAGGGTCGGAACGCATTAGCCCATCCGACGTCATCACCGCAGCCGGACTTTATCTGCCATCCGTCCGCTTCAACGAGGATGACGCAGAACAGCAGGTTGTGGCAGAGCAGAACAAGACGATGACGCAGACCCGCCAGCACCTGCTTGACTTGATCACCAACCAGATGCAAGGCACACCGTCGAGTTCGTACGACGACATCGCCACCGTCGCTGCAGGCAACGACGGCGGCGAGAGCCGACTCGTGGCGTTTCCGAATGCGTTACACACGTACGCCAGCGTGCTGGTCTGGGCGTTGGGCGTCTTCAGCGGTGTTAGCCAGGAGGAGTCTGGCGAGACGAACGGCCGGTAGCCGTCTCCTGCTGACCCCACGACCGAGTGCAGGGCGAACGGCCTTTGTGGTGCGCTCGGTTAGAAAACGAAGTCCTGATCGACGGGCAGACCGAGGCTGGTGACATCGATCTCGAGCGCTGCAGCGATCAGATGCAAGCTGTACTGGGTCGGGCGTTTGCGATCGTTCTCCCACTTACTGATCATGATCAGTAGAGAATGCAGAGTTGCGGCACCGCGATGTTCGGCACCGATGTCGCGCATGCGATACGCCAGCTGGAGCTGGGACCACTGCTTGGCCAGGCGCGCCCGGCGCAGCCTACGGCCGTAGGTGAAGGATTCCTCTGAGTCGCTATCGGCCACGTCGGCCGGTTCCATTCCTGCGTCGCCCCCTTTCCAATTTGGCTTCGGATTGGCATGGATCGCTCTCGATACAGTCCTATCGGCGTCCATGAGCGCCGGTTCGTCGCATCTGTTCAACACATCCTTCGTCGTAGCTCGGTCGGCCAACGGAGTCGTTGTCGTCTTCACCGCATTGACCCTTCCGCAGACGCCACTACGGCGGAAGTTGTCGAGTGTTGTTGGAGGTTGTCGGTCGTTGTGTAGATACAAACGGATACAACGGCGCTGGGCCGACTGGCAGGGGTAACTTGCCGAGGCGTTCTGGTGACCGTCGGCTCGCTGCGCTGTCTCGGGCGGCAGGCAGGCGGCCATTACGTGGGCAGTTGGCCTTGACTACTTGCCACGATCAGCCTTGTTGTAGCAGCGAGACACCGCCGAGTATTTAGCATCCACGTGCCCGGCATTACCAGACGAAGTCCGGGTCTTTATCCAGTCCTAGATCCTCGACCGTCACCTGCAATACTGCTGCGACCAGGCGCCGGTTGTACTCATCTGGTCTCGCCTTGTCGTGTTCCCATCGAGAGATCATGGGCTTCAAGGACGACACCGCCGGCGCAGGATCCCCCCGTCTCCCTGCGTAAAGGCGCATCTGAAGAGCCAGCTGCTGCAACGACCACTGCCGCCCCATGCGCGCTTGGCGAATACGGGCGCCGGGAGTAGCCCTTCTCTCGGTCGATTCGTCGTGTCGCGAATCCGACGAGCTCATCGCTGCTCGCGTCCCTCCTGCACTCCGCTGGATATCGCGATGCCCCGCGGCACCACGGGCGCCGGATCGTGGGAGACGCCGGCGCCACACTGACCGGCGCCGTGAGCCGATGTCCCGAGCCGGCTGCGTCCGAAATGGACCGTCGATCATAGACATGTATCAACGAACGGTGTCAACACCTATATACACACCAATGTTTCCTGTAAACATAGGTGTGCACTTGCGAGGTAGGAGGACGGATGCCTGACGACGAGAAGCTCACCGCTGAGGGCGGGTCATCGCTGGCAGCGCGCCTTGATTGGCTGTTCGAGCACGTCAGAGACAAGGATGGCCGGGAGTTCTCCCAGCGGGAGGTTGCCAGAAGGATCACTGAAGCTGGCGAACCCATCTCCCACGCGTACATCGCTCAGCTGCGGCGCGGCGCCAAGACCGACCCGACGCTCGGTCACCTTCGCGCTCTGGCTCATTTCTTCGGCGTACCGGTGGAGTACTTCACATCCGAGGAGGTAGCCGCCGGAGCGCGTACGGAGCTCACGTTGGTCGCTGCGTTACAAGGACTCAAGGCACAGACGGTCGCGCTGCGCGATTCGATCATGCCTGACGCGGCTGAGGCTATCGCGGCCATGAGCAGGCTGATGGACACGATCAGGGAAATAGACGACCGGCGCAACGACGGTCGTGATGGGCTGTAGGAAGTTTGAACGAATCTGCTGTCAGATCGGCCTTGCGTCATAAGGGGCTTCGCGATCGCCGCCGTCCGCAGCACGTCGCCCGTTGATACCTGCGTGTAGCGCCAAGGCGGCCCGTTTCCGAACGCCGAGCTTTGCCATGATCCGTTTAACGTGGGTATCAACCGTGCTTGCGGTGATGTGGAGTTGCTGGGCTATCTCCGCGCTGGTCAGACCCTGAGCAACGAGTTCGACGACCTCACGCTCGCGTTCGGAAAGCCCGTCCGGTGTGGCAGCTCGGGTCCCGCGCGGCACGGGGTCGCCGAGGGCCACGCTGATGGCGTGGGTGTGGCGGCGGTGACCGTCGGCGGTCGCGGCTGCGGTGGCGAGTTCGTCGAGGACATTCCTGATCCGAGCCTGTGCTTCGGCTCGCCCGGCGGCGAACGGGCGCAGCCCGGTCAGGGTCACGCCGAGTTTGTCCTGGCGAGCCTGAGCGGCGCCCAGCAGCCAGGCCGCGCGCCGCGCCTGGTCCTTCGGGTTCGCGGCCCCGGCAAGTTGTGCTGCACTGATCCAGGCGCCGAGCTCGATGGACCAGGTCTGGCCCCACTGATCGTCCATGCCGCGCTGCAGGCGCAGGCATTGAGCGATGAAGTCGTTGGCAGCCGTCCAGTCCTCCCGCCGCAGGGCTACCAGGGCGCTGCTCCACATTGCCCAGGAGACAGCCCACGGCGCTTGGGCCTTGACGGCTTCGGCCAGATAGGTGTCGCTCGCTTCGCGGGCGGCTTCGGGCTCACCGCAGAAGCCGTAAGCCATCGCCCGCACCATGGTTGCCATGTGACGGTCGCCGGCATGGTCGGAGCCGTGAAACAGGCCCCGCGCTGCCGATAGCATGCCGATGCCTTCACGCATGCCGAGCCCCAGCGCCTGACGACCGCCGTCAGCGAAAACTACCGGCGCGATCGTCGGCAGGTCCCACCGAACCAACAGGTCCTCACTGCTGGCCAGCAGACGGCTCGCGTCATCGGAACGGCCTACGGTGACCGCGACCCATCCGGCCAACGCGGCCGTGGCCCCCAGATCCGCGGCGTCGGCCCGATCCGTGACCTGGCTGTACGACGCATCGATGACCCGTTGCAGTTGCTGACTGATCAACCCCATCGAGCCCCAGAAGAACGGGGCCCGGCTGCGCACCAGATCCCGCAGGATCGCTCGCGCGGACGAGAGATCACCGCTGGTGACGCAATGGTCGACCGCGGCGATGATCTCGGACATCTGCCGGTGCACACCGGCCATGACGCCCAACTCGTCAGGTCCCAGCCAGCCGGCCGCGGCCTCGGCGACCAGGCCGCGGACGTAGTCACGGTGCAGGCCATGCACCTCGTGCTGATCTCCCCGCTCGAGCAGACGGTCCCGGCCGTACTCGCGGACGGTGTCGAGCATCCCGTAGCGGCTGGTACCCGCCGAACTGTCGACGGTGAGGACGGACTTCTGGACCAGCCCGGTGACCAGGTCGACCACACGGTCAGATGCGATACCAGCGGACGTGGCGATGGCCGTGACGGCAGGCAGGTAGAACGCGTCGGCGAAGATCGAGGCGATCATCCACAGACGCTGTTCATCCGCCTCGCACAGCTGATAGCTCCACGCCACCACGTGTTCGATCGCCTTGAGCGTCGCGAACCGATCGTCGAGCAGGACCGCCAGATCGGCGGCACCCAGTGCCGGGATACGGCCCGCGGCGAGGCGGACGGCGAGCGGAAGCCCGTCGAGCCTGCGGCACACCAGGTTCACGTTCGGATCCGCGAGCAGGCTTGCCCGGTCCGCGCCCGCCGCGGCCGCGTGCTCGACGAACAGTTGGACCGCGTCCGGCAACGGTAGCGGAGGCACGACAACGGTGTACTCACCCTCGACCGCCAGCACCTGCCGAGACGTCGCCAGGATGCGCACCTGTGGCGCCGCCACCAGAAGCGTTCGCACGACAGCACGAACCTCCGGCACCAGATGCTCACAGTTGTCCAACGCCAGAACGACCTGCCGCTCCTGCAAATGCGTCACGATGATCATCAAGTCGGCGGGCCCGTTGTGCCGAATACCCAACTCCAGCGCCAAATGCGCATACAGGGTCTCCGCGTTACCGCGCGCCTTGTCCGCCAACGCCCTGATGTCGATCATCCAGACGGCGTCCGCTTTCACCCGCTGCAGGACCTTCAACGCCAAGCGGGTTTTCCCAACCCCGGGTGGCCCGGTCAACGTGATCATCCGAACGTGGCCGAGCAGGCGGGACGTCCGATCCAAGAGGTCTTCCCGGCCGACGAACGGCGTGACGTCCAGGGGCAGGTTTCCCTTGATACCCGCTACGGTCATCAATGGATCTTACCCGAAATTAGGTATCCAATGTAGACGCGGTTACCGCGTTGTGGCGATGTAATCACCTTCAGAGATCGGCAGAATCCTTGATGATCTCAGTTCCCGCAGGTGGGAGTCCCGATCTCTTCCCCGAGAGGGTCATCATGACGGTAGCGGAAAGCCACGAGCGCAAGGTCCGACGCTTCTACTCTGAGGACTCCGGCGGCGAAGCCGCCGCGCCTGCCTACCAGGCGCTGATGGGCGACATGTGGTTTCACGGCGACTGGTCGGTTCAGAAAGCCGGTGGATCCGCACACGAAGCGAAGATCGCGATGCTGCACCGCCTCGCCCGTCATGCCCGGATCGAGGCCGGCAGCTGCGTCCTGGAATTCGGATCCGGCTACGGCGGCGCCGCGGTCGAACTCGCGTCCGCCACCGGTGCCACGATCGTCGGTGTGTCGAACACCGATTCCATCAACCGGTACGCCCGGCGCCTGGCCACCCTGCGCGGCGTGGATGAGCTGGCCAGCTTCCGAACCATCGGTGACCACGACTACAGGACATTCGCCGACTGGCCCGCCGGATCGATCGACGCCGTCTTGTTCATGGAGTCGCCCTGCCATCTGCCCGACCGGGAGGCTTTCTTCACCGCGACCCACCGAATCCTCAAGCCCGGCGGTCGACTCGTCGGCCTCGACTGGATTCAACGACCCTTTGGCCAACACCGCACGACAGAGCAGATCTCACAACTGACCGATCCCGTCTGCCAACACTTCCGACTGGCAGGACTCGGCACCCTCGACAGCTATACAGCGATGATGAGCGCGGCCGGGTTCGTCGTCAAAGTCGCCCGCGATGAGTTCCCCGACGAACTCTGCCTCGGCAGCACCGAACCGCCGCAAGCGTGGCAGCAGTACGACGGCCGCTCCCAGGAGCTAGTCATGGCCGGCAAACGCAGCCTCGACACAGCCCGCGCCGCCGGCGTGTTCACCGTCGGCTGGTGGGTCGCCGAACGCCCGTAGACACGCGCGCGCACCGCAACCCGTGTCCGCGAGGGGTGAGAAAGTCGGCGAGTTGCCGACCCTCGACGCGCAACCCGACTCGCCCCTGACGCAGTCTAGGACGGACGCTCAGGACAGATCGGCCGCACCGCCGTGAGCGCCAAGCCGCAACTGGCACCCTGACACGCGGTGCATCGCGCGCATGCCGATCCCGCCCGGGTTGCTGCCCGATCGAGCAGACCGTGCCTGCCACACCCACCCGCAGAAGGTGCATCCGATGACGTCAGACGGTCAGCAGCCCACGACGGCGCGAAAGATTCGCCAGCACTGTGAGCAAATAGCCCGGGGCATCGTCGTGCCTAAGCCGTTCGAACTCGATCTGTTCGTCAGAGAAGTAGGAGCAAGCCGTCGCCGCACCATCGAGACGATGGCCTTCTCCATGCCAGCGGGAGCGCCGCGCGGAGTCTGCGTTGCGACCGACACTCGTGACTACATCATCGTGGACGAGGCGGCAGCGGGATCTCAGCGCGCCCACATCATCCTTCACGAGATTTCCCATCTCCTGCTTGGTCACCAGCTCCGCGTGACCGATTTTCTTGACCAACTTTTCGTTCATCTCAACATGGGCGTCATTCAGGATCGGCGGGTGATTGCACGTACCACGTACAACACCACGGACGAACGGGAGGCGGAGATCCTAGCGTCCATCCTCGGCCATCGAGCGGGCCTATGGCGGTCATCACCCAAAGACTCCAGCCACGTCGACGATCCGCTCATGCTGAGGCTCGGCGCCGCCTTCGAGCACGAAAGGCGAGTTGCCCGGCATGCAAGTTAAAACGGTCGGTTTCATTCTGTGTGCCGTACTAGCTTGGGCAGCAGTGGCATACAAGGGGATCGCCGTTCGCCGTAACCCGCGAAACGCGCGGCTGTGGGCGGTGCTGTTCACTATCGCCGTACCTGCAACGGGCATCACCATCGCCACCGACGGCGTCTACTCGGCGATCGCCCGCGTCAGCGGTCAACCGCACCTGCCGACCCTGCTTATGTACTGCTGCTGTGTGGGGTACAGCATCAGCGCGTTCATCATGACTCTGCTGCTGAAGATGCCAGCGCACCTAGCGAAGCCTCTAATTGTGCGATACATCATCTTCTTCACGCTTTCTATCACCACAATGATCATTCTGTTCTTCAACATCAGAGCTGACGAGGCCGACCCGCTCGGCATGGAGCGCGCGTATGCCCAGAGCGCTGTGGGCGGCTTGTTTCTACTCATCTTTCTCGGCTCATTCGCAGCTGGCCTGATAGCCGAAGCTCGGCAAAGTCTACAGTTTGCCCGCCAGGTGGCCGCCACGGGCGGCAGGCCATGGCTGCAGCTAGGGTTACAATACACGGCGGCTGGCGCACTGCTCGCAATTAGCTATTGCGCCACCAAAGCACTCTCTGTCGTCGCCGCCTGGGTGGGCCTCGAAATTCGCGCTATCGATATTCTTGGAACGATCCTTGTGATGCTTGGGGCGCTCACCATGACCCTCGGATTGACCATGCCGGCATGGGGCCCGCACTGTTCCAGCGCCAAGGAGACATTGCGGCAGGCCATCACATACGTGCAGCTCCACTCTCTGTGGGCTGAGCTCGTAGCCCAATATCCAGGAATCGCTTTAGACAAACCGCAGTCGCGACTTGTTGACTTCGCCAATTTGAGAGACTTAGGATACCGCCTGAACCGCCGCGTCATCGAAATAAACGATGGCATTCTGGCAGTTCAGTCTCAAGCTTCCACGCCCGAGCAATCCGGCGAAATTGCCATTCAGCTCAAATTGCCTGAGGGCGTTGTTCAAACAGCGATGCGGATCAGGGAGGCGGCACGCGTCAATAGCAATCGCCGGAACCAATTCAACCCATCACTCGGAAGTCCTTCAGCAGTCGAACACGCGGCGTCGGAAGAGCGTGAGGTAGAGGCCACTGTTGATGACATCGGTTGGTTGGTCCAGCTCGCCACCGCCCTACGTAGACTGCCAGCGTAGACGGCCACCTGAAGAAGAGCCGTAATGCAAGGAGTTGATAGATGCTATATCGCACTGGACGCTTCACCCGGTTAGCAGAGATCCAAGCCATGGATCCCGCCACCGAATACTCGGCGATCTACCGAATAACCGCTCTCTTCGACTTGCCATCCGACGTGCGAACCGGACTCCTACTCGGGTTCTGGCGTACATTCGCTGTCCCAGCTGTTGCTGAGATACTGTACGGCACTGGTAAGTCTATTAATCGAACAAGAAAGAGGGCAGACGACACCGCCCTGATCATATACAACCTCATCCACCATGGAACCAATTCACCCGAAGGGGCTGAAGCAATACGAATAATGAACGCGATCCACAGCCGCTGGAACATCCGAGAGGAAGATTATTTATACGTCCTCGGCACGTTCATTTTTCCTCAGGTTGATTGGCTTCAACGTCACGGTTGGCGATCATTGTGCTGCCATGAAAAGGAATCAATATACTTATTCTATCGCGACATCGGAACTCGTATGGGAATTATGGAGATACCGGGCACTTTCGAGGAATATAAGAGTTGGTACATTGCCTTCGAAGCCAAGAACTTCGCCTCCACGCCTGCTGGCATCGAGCTGATGAAGGGAACTCGAGATCTGCTTAACAAGATGCCGGCTTGGCTTGTACCACTTGCCCAACGCATGCTTCCAGCTCTTCTGGACGAAAAATACAGGACAGTTGTTGGCCTTGAGGGTTCTCCGCGTTGGGCCACTAGGCTACTCAACGGGCTGCTCTGGGTCCGCGCGAAAGCGCTCCGCCACGCTGCTGCGCCCCGCGTCCTGCCTGATCGTGCTGATATGCGACGCCTCCGCAGGCCGAGCAGCGCCAATCCCAGCTAGCCTGTAGTTATTGCTCGAACTTGGCTAAATCGAGTTGCATCCGTACAGACAAGCTTAAATGCGGGATTCGATATTCGTAGCATTTCATATGCCCCCGAGGTCGGACATCGGCCTAGCCTCGCGCCTTCGGTAAGGCCGGCCAGTGGCGGGGCCGGGGAACGCGAAAGTGCCTTCTGATCTGGGATGATCTGGCTTGTCTAGAGTCAAGATCGTCCCGTACGGAAGGCACTTTCAGAGTGCAGGGTACTCGAACGCGTCCGAAGGTTGTCGTTGCTGGTGGCGCTCGTGGTGTGGTCGGTCATGCCGGCGCCCGGCTGCTGACCGATCTCGCCGATAAGACCGGGTTGACCAGCGGCTTCGTTCAAGCGCTCGGGCTGGACCGGGTTCGCCGTCCGGCGCACGAGCCGGGCCGCGTCGCGGTCGATCTCGCGGTGTTACTGGCCGATGGCGGCGAGGCCATCGCGGATTTGGCGGTGCTGCGCCAGCAGAGCGGCTTGTTCGGGCCGGTGGCCTCGGATCCGACCGCGTGGCGGGTCCTGGGCGCGGTCGACACTGCAGCCCTGGCCCGCTTGCGGGCGGCCCGGGCAGCCGCGCGGGAGCTGGCCTGGCTGCAATTGGTCGAGACGCGCCGGTCGTTGCCGGCGACCACGGTTCTCGGGCGGGCGCTGCCGGGTTTCGTGCTGGACATCGACGCGACGATCGTGCTCGCGCACTCGGAGAAGGAGTCGGCGGCGCCGACCTGGAAACATTCTCTGAACTAGTTATTTGTGGTGTTTTGGGTAGCGCGTCCGACGATGTCGGAGAAGCTGGGCATGCCGAGGCTGACTGTGTCGCGTTGGGCGGCGAGTTGGTCGAGTTGGTCGAGTTTCTGGCGTGCTCCGGCGAGGCTGATCTGGAGTCCGTCGACTTCCCCGAGCCAGCCTTCGTGTCGGGCTTCGTCGATGCGGGCGTGGAGGTTGTCGCGGATCTCTTCGATGCGGTGGCGGCCGGCGGGGTCGGGTCGCAGCAGCGGGCAGCGCAAGCATGAGTGTTCGTGGATGCATGGGGTGGCGTAGGACCGGCCGCAGGTGCCCAGTGCGACTTTGCGGCGTTCGAAGTGGCCGAGGAACTCGTGCCATTCGGCGTCGGTGGGCACTCGGTATTCCTCGCCGGGTCGCATCGCGCGGCGACGCGCGATGAAGGCGCGGTGCCCGTTGATCACTTCTTCGGGGTAGACGGCTTTGTAGCCCATGGTGGTGTTGATGTCGCGGTGCCCGGCGACGAGTTGGGCGATGTGGGGTGGCATGCCGTGCAGCACGGCGTCGGTGATGAACAGGCGCCGGAAGTCGTGGGGAGTGAACCGTAACGGCCGGCCGGTGACGTCGGTGATCCCGCTGCCGTCCAGCGCTCGGCAGATCCAGTCGCGCAGCGTGCCGGCGGGGATTGATCGGGTGCCCATCCCGAAGTGGCGTTGGAACAGCAGTGGCAGGGGCGGGTTCCAGCGGCGTTCGTGGGGGTCGTAGGAGGTCACGCAGGGCACGGCCCGGTCCGGGTCGCGGATGCGGTGGATGACCGCGGCGAGGACGTCGGCGAGTTCGGGGCTGATGACCAGCAGGCGTTCGGTGTCGGTCTTGGACGGCGCGATCTGCAGCAGCGGGATGAGTTCACGGTTGGTCGGCAGGGTGTATTGGATCAGGCTGTGGTGGCTGAGCTCGGTCAGTTCCTCGATACGGATTCCGGTGTGGCGTAACGTTTCCACTGCGGCCCAGGTCCAGAACGCCCGGTCCTCCAAGCCGCTGAGATCCACCCGGGTGCCGGTGCCGGGATCTTCGACCCAGACCCGGGCAGTGGCAGCTCCGCCGGCCCGGCGCTGGCGCCCGTCGCCGGTGAAACTGTCTCCAGGGGCGGTGACTTTGGCCGCGGCCAGGCGGGCGGCGCTGGACAGCCGCTCGTGCTGGACCCGGGCGAGCAGCGCGGGCAGGACCGGGAGGCGTTCGCGGGTGCGTTGGTCCATGCGGGACTTGCGCCGGCGTATTTCCTTGGTGCGGGTCAGGTCTTCGCGGCGCACCGGGGATGGGGCTGCCCACGGCCCCCATCGGGCCGGTTCCTCCATCGCCCACTGGGCGAGATCGAGATAGAAGGCCCGGACCAGGGTGAGCTGGCCGCGGCCGTCGGAGCGGTGCCGCTGTTCCTCGACGACCTGCCCGTCGACGGTCGTGCGGACGATTCTGGTCAGGACCCGTTGTTTCCAGGCCGCAGCGACCTCAGGAGCCAGGCTCAGCGAGTTGATCCCGGGATGATGCAGTTCCAGGTCGCGCCAGAACAGCCGGCCGAGGGTGGACGCCAGGCTGCGCAGGCTGGTGTGGTCGAGGATCGGCTGACGCTCGTGCAGATAGGCCACCAGCAGGTCACGGATCGGGGCGCATTCGATGGCGTAGGGCTCCAGCATCTGCGCGGGGCTGAGCTGACCTTGGGTCGCGAACTCCCGCAGCGTGGACGGCGCGTGCGGGCCGAACACCCCCATCTGATGCAGCAGTTGGTAGAAACCCAACCCTTTGTTCTTGCGCCGGGTATCGCCGTCCAGGGTGAGACTCAACTCCAGGCAGTCACCCACGGTGATGTCATGCACGGTGCCGCCCTTGACCGCAACGATGGTCGCCACCCGGCGGACAGCCGCCATCGTCATGGTCCGCCCGGCCGGAGAGCCTTCACTCAATGCGGTGAGCTCGGCGAAGCCGTCCGGGTCGCGGGTGCGGGCCAGTTCGGCCACCAGGTTCTGCGGTGCCCGCGGGTTGAGCAGCCAGCCCACGCTCGGGCGGATGACCTCCGCGCAGATCAGCACCAGCAGGCAGACCCGCAGGTTGCTGGTAATCGACACCGACTGCCCGCGCCGCTGACTGCCGGACTGCAGGCGCTGCAGCCAGGGCCGCCACCAATCGGCGTTGCCCAGGGCCTCGGCGCCGCTGGCCTGCCACCGCTGCTGCCAGGTCCTCCCAGGCTGCTCGGCCAGCCAATCCACCACACTGATCAGGCCCCGCCGCCGACGTCGCTGCGCATCAGCATCCTCGAGCGTGAACGGTGGTGCCAGCAGCCTGGCCAGCAGCCGGTCCCGGTCGTGTTCGGTGACCGGCCAACTCGCCGGTGGCGTGCGTGGCGGGAACCGCAGCCACAGCTGCTGCATGTCCGGGCCCGACACCTGCCCGGCAGCCCTGGTCTGCTGCCTCGCTCTGGCTTCGCCCGCTGTCAGCACGGTCACGACGAGCGCCGGCTGAACAACGTGTCCAGCGACTCCGCGCGGTACTCGCTGACCGGACCGCCGTCCGCGACCGCAGCGGGCAGCGCGCCGTCGAGACCACGCCGATGGTGAGCCAGCACCGCGGCGATCACTTCGCTGGGCATCGGGTTCAGATACAACTGCGTCGTGGACAACTGCGCGTGTCCCAGAACCCACTGCACGTCGGTGAGCGGCAACTGCGGATCGCGGGCCATCCGATACGCCGCGGTATGCCGCAAGTCATGCAACGACCAATTGGCACCCAGCACCTGATTGACCCGGGTGAACATCGCCCGCGCCGCCGGATAGCTCAGCGCCCGCAACGGACGCCGACGCGTCCACCACAACGGATCATCACGGCCGACCGGCGTGGAGCTGTCCAACGTGCACTGATAGAGCCGCACCCAGACGAACGCGTCCGGAGACGCCGGGATCTGCTGCACGGCCCGTGAACCCTTACGGACCACAGTGATCAGCTGCTGCCCGGCGTCGAGGTCACCGCACCGCGCCCCAAGCAGTTCCGCAGCCCGCGCACCGGTCGACACCCACAACGACACCAAAGCCCGGTCACGGTGTGAACCCAGCCCGGCGAACAAACTGGTTGAACCGCTCATCCGGGATGCACCGCGGGACCCGCGCCACCAACTTCGGCCGGTACCGCCCCGACCGCTCCCGCTGCCACGGCTCCATCGGATTGTGATGCGCATGAGCCCGACTACCTCGCCGCTCACCGACCAGCGGGAACGGGTTGACCATCGGCCCGGACCCGACCTCTTGATGGAAGGCGTAGAAGCCCCGCACCACCGTCTCGCCATGCGCCCGCGTCGTCGGCGCATACGTCCTCGCCAACGACGGCTTACCCGTCACCGGGTTCCGCACCCCGCCAGCACCCGCCCCGACCGGCCGGGCCTTCCCACCCGGCGACTGCTTGTCACACAGCACCAACCACCGGCAGAAATCGCGGGCCTCCACCCGGGTCGCCTGCGACCACAACACCCCGACCGCCCACAGGAAACGGAACCAGCGCAACAGATCCATCGCATACGACCGCTGCGTCGCCGCGGACCGACCCGACGCCTGCAACTCGTTCAAGAACGCCGTCACCGCCGCCACCGCGATCCCCGCCGGATCACTCAACCGATACGGCTCCCACACGTTCCCGGTCTCCTGGACCGAACCGACCTTCGCCACCACCAACGCGACCAGATCACGCTCACCCACATCGTCACCGATCATGGGTCGAGACCGTAGCCCTGGTCCCCGCTCTTCCTCCTACCCGAAGACGGACGGCCTCGCGGTAGTTCAGTTAACGGTTACAGTTTCGGGTTCCACCCGTTGTTGTGTTTCCTCGACGCCACCGGTGAGGCCCTGGCCGGGATGCTGCGCCCGGGCAACGCCGGGTCGAACACCGCCGCCGATCACATCACCGTCCTCGACCTTGCCCTGCAACAGATCCCCGAACAGCACCGCTACGGCAACCCGATCCTGATCCGGTCCGATTCGGCGGGTAGCAGCTACGAGTTCCTCGCTCACCTCCGCGGCCTGCAGCAGGCCGGTCTGGGCACCGAGTTCTCCGTCGGGGTCGCGATCACTACACCGATCCGGGCCGCGATCACCACCGCCTCCGATTGGGTGGCGGCGCTCGACGGCGACGGCAGCCTGCGCGACGGCGCGGAACTGGTCGAGCTCACTGACTATCTCGACCCAGCCGTGCTGGCCTCGTTCCCGGCCGGCACGAGGTTGATCTGCCGCCGGGAACGCCCGCACCCCGGCGCGCAACTGTCACTGTTCGACCAGGTCAACGGGATGCGCCACCAAGTCTTCGCCACCGACACACCCCACGGTGGTGGTTCGATCCAGTTTCTGGAAGTCCGGCACCGCTGCCACGCCCGGGTCGAGGACCGCATCCGCACCGGCAAGACCACCGGCTTCGGCCGGTTCCCGTCACGGATCTTCGCGATCAACCAAGCGTGGCTCGAACTCGCCCTGACCGGCATCGACCTGCTCTGCTGGACCCAGCACCTGCTCCTGGACGGCGCGATGGCCGCCGCCGAGCCGAAGAAGCTGCGCTACCGGCTGCTGCACGTCGCCGCGAAACTCACCCGGACCGCCCGCACGACCACTCTGCGCATCGCCGCCGACTGGCCCTAGACCAACGAGCTCATCCAAGCCTTCGAACGCCTCGCCGCGCTACCCGAACCCTTTACCTGACAACGAATCCGCCGCACCAGCGACCAGGACCCACGGAGAAACCCGGCCTCCGGCCGGGCGACACCACCTGCCCGGACACGGCCAACACCAAAACCCGCCACCTCGATCAACAGCCGGCTCAAGCAAGCGGCGCTTAATGAAAGACGGAGGCTAAGCAAACTAATGCTCAGCCCACCTGCCGACTCGCCAGTCGCTTACCAACTCATTCGATCGATGCTGTTGTGAGGTCACCGCGGATGCCACCGGCAGGCCCTGGGCGCGACCGAGCCGTGGCCCTACGTCGGCGACGACCAGACGCGCTTGCCTGCTGCAGTCGGCTACCCAGGGCGCTGCCAGCTCCAGCGGCGCACATCCCAGCGGCCGCCGTCGAGGCCCATCGCGTAAAGCGCGTCGGCCGCCTCGCACGCCTCTTTATCGGTGGCAAATGTGTTCTCCACCTCGCAGTCATCCCAGGGCAGTGCCATCAAGAACACGGTCCACCGGCCGTCGGTCAGCTCACAAACCCGAACGAGGTACTGCGCCTGGACACCGTCAGCCAGGTAGGTCGCAGACTCGCGAACTCTGCGCCGAGTCCGGTAGTCGACGTTCCAGATCACCTCACCACGGTATCGTACATTTGTTCGATAGATGGCGCCTGGTGTTTGCGGAGTCTCATCGCATCGCCCCGGCGGAATCATCGTCTGGTCAGCACCAGCGACGCGCTGTGCGATGAGCCGACCCGGACGGGCGCCCAGAAGCCCTGACGCATAAACAGTCAGATGTCGTCTAGCCAGCTAAAGGCCGCGGCTGGTCACGGTCAGACGGGGTAGGTCGAGACGGTAGTTTGCAGGTCACTGGCGGTGCGGGCGAGTTCGGTGGCGGTTTGCTGGGTTTCGGAGGCGCGGGAGGTGACCTGCTGGGCTGCTTCGGCTACCCCGGCGATGGTGCCGGCGATGCTCGACGATCCTTCAGTGGCTTGGCCGACGCTGCGGGCCATCTCGGCGGTGGTCGCGGTCTGCTGCTCGACGGCGGCGGCGGCGATGGTGGTGGTGGCGGCGGCGATGGTGGTGGTGGTGGCGTAGTCGTTGATCGTGGCGATGACACTTGCGATCTACTGAATGGCGGTGACCGCGTTGCCGGTCTCGTCCTGGATCGCGTTGACCTGCTCGGTGATCTGCTGGGTGGCCCGCGCGGTTTCCTGGGCCAGGTCTTTGACTTCGGAGGCGACGACGGCGAAGCCCTTGCCGGCTTCGCCGGCCCCAACCCTTCTTTAACGGCGCCCCTCCAACTCAAGCATTTCAAGACCCGCCGAGGCGCTCCCTCAGACGACGGCGAGGGTCCGGAGGATTGCCTGTGAACCACTGTTCCACTTGCCTTCGGTCTGGCGGCTTTTGTCTATAGCCGCGCCACGAGACGAGGGGTGCCTCAATCCCATCAGCGCGGATGGGAATGACAGCGCAGCCGGCATGGAACCACGACATTGATGCGGAAGTGTGTCGGGAGTGCTATCCATTTAGTCCCCATTGATGTACTACAAGCGGCAACGGCGAGGGCTGCCGGCTTGTTGGCGGGCAACGCGCCGCTGCGATAAGGTTAGGCCAGGGATCAGGCGACTGACCGCAGCCCGATTTGCGGGCAGTGACGCGCGACCCCCACAGAAATTCTTGTGGGAGTCAGGCGTTCCCCGATGCCATTCACACGGGCATGAAGCGTTTCTAGCGGCGTTGTTTCTCGCGCTCCCGACGCACGCGTTGCACCGCCCGCTCATGACCCCTTTCTTGCTCGCGGACCTCCGCGGGCTTGACCGTGTGGCTGTCGAGCAGCTTCTGAACCTGCTCAGGGGCGAACTTTCGTTTCCTCGCTAGTACGGCAGCCGCCATTTGCTAGCTGGCCAGGGAATACTCTCGGCTGAGCCGGGTGCGTTGGTGGAACCAGCGAGCTCGGGCTTGGTGACGGCGCCGCCAGTTGCGCCAGTGGGTGTCATGGTCGGCGGGTTTCGGCTGCTGCCAGGTCGCGGCGAGCAGGCGGGCGGTCTCGGGGATGGTCAGCGGGATCATGCCGGGCTCGGTCGGTGGCTGCTGATCGGGTGTGTCCGGTGGTGGGGCTTGGGTGTCGGTGCGGGTCTTGAGGTGGGCGGCGGTGATCGCGCAGATGGCCAGGGCGGTCATGACTAGCACGGTGTGTCGGGTGATCGCGGTGTGCAGCCGGGCTTGGCATTGATCGAGGCCGAAGGAATCCTTGCTGAACTCGAATGTCTCCTCGACCGGCCAGCGCAGCCCGGCGGCCCGCACGAGCCGGGCCAGGGTCAACGGTTGGCTCTGCGGCACGTAGCAGTAGTGAAAGGCCAGGTCACCGCTGGTGAGGTGCCGGCGGACCAGCAGGTAATGCCGTGAGCCGACCGCGATCCACGCCCACGCGTACCAGCGTTGTCCCTTCGAACCGGCACCGGCCGAGCGAACCTGCCACCGGCGTTTGTCGGTGGCGAGCAAGGCGACGGCCTTCGCGCAGGTCATCCGGGTCTCGGCGTTGAGGGTGAGCATGAAGTTCGAGGCGACGCGCAGCACGTAGGCCTGTTGCCGCTCTTCGAGGAACTCCCGCAGCGGGGTGCAGTTGCCGTAGACCTCGTCACCGCAGACGAAATCGAAGACGACGCCGTCGGCGTAGGCATCGGTGCAGATGTCGATGGCCAGCTGCCCCTTGGTCCGGAACACCAGCCCGTCCGCGATGCCCATCTGCGACCTGGTGCCCGGGTCGGCGAGGTGCTCGGCCGGGATCCATTGCCGCGCGGCGACCAGCGCATGCCCGACACGTTCGCGGACATACGCAAGGTGCACCGTGTTGATCCCGTTCGCGAGCCGGCCGGCACAGCCCATGCACTGCCGTTTCACCCCGCACGTCGCCGTGCCGGCCTTCTGCTGGCCGGTCTCGTCCAGCGCGGCGATCCGCAACCCCCGCCGCGTGCGGCGCCCGGCCACCGCGTCCAGGCCGGTCACGACGAACCGGCGCACCTGACTCATCGCCGCCTGCCCATCCCACACCGCCCGGTTCAGCAGCCTCTGGGTGCGATCCGGCGTGCGGTCCCCGGCCTGCTGCGCGATCGTCCACCCGTTGCGTTTCGGGATGTCGCTGACCAGCGCCGACACGTACCGGCCCGCGTGCTGCCAGGTCTGCGTCCGTACGAAACACGACCGCAACTGCTCCAGCAGCTCACCCGCGGTCCGGGCCGTCCGGGCAGCCTCTATCCTGGCAGCAGCAGCCGCCTTCGATCTTGTTGTCCTCACAAACACATGATCAACAGGCGGCTGCGTCTACATTGGACACTGCCCCCACCGCATCCCAGCAGGTCAGACTGCTAATGGCGGCTGCCGTACTAGATGCACATGCTCGACGTGGCCATCACGGCACTGATCAGCGAGCCATCGTGCGGAGACCCTCAACCGGCGCGCTACCTGCTCCACGGAGTAGTAGAGGTCCGGGTCGTCGTCCTTGCTTGGTGCCTGGCGGCCATCCTGCCTTGGCATTCGTTTCTCCCCGTCGTCATGCAGGCAGCGACGCAGCCAGTGGAGGGCGGACGTCGGCTGCACCGTTGCGAAGGTGTTTTCGACCTCCAGCAGGAGCCTCTAGGCGGGTTTCTGCCGGCTCTTGCAAGCCTTGTCCAACAAGGCGGCCGAGGGCAGGTCTCGAGGCCCTGACTGATGCTGTCCGGGGCTGTCCCGCTGCGCCGCAAGCAAGGGTGCGGAACGGCCAAGCCATGGGAAGGATTGCGAATCTCAGGGGTTGGCCCGGGACTCTGACCACCTGGATCAAGATGTGATTTGGGTCACCGTATACCAGATCGTAGGCAGCTCGAATGCGGGCACCGTCGTACAGCAAATCTCGCCATTCTGAAGAGTTTCCCCAGCTCAGAGGCGGTATAAAGCCTAGGACGCGGCGCCTTCATGGCCTGGCGATCGAAGCACGCCAAGATCGTTTGGTGTGCACATGTGTGCGCAAAAAAATCGCACCGTCCAACTTGGAGAGTTGGACGGTGCGTTTTGCCTGCTCAGATGGGTGGAGCTGAGGGGACTCGAACCCCTGACCCCCACACTGCCAGTGTGTCGGTCGTTGGCCGCGCATGCCACAGAGGCACGGAACTCGCCTCCATTTTAGATCCTGATCCTCCCCCGCCCCTCCCCTACTCGCTTCGATTCAATCGGCGCGTTCGTCATGGCGCAGCAGCCCTCATGTCAGGCTTGCGTCGGCGCCTCCAAGTCGATCGAGAAGGCGTGGACGTATGCCGGCCCATTGCCTACGGGCTGGAACCACGACTGAACGCGCATGTCGGTCGCACCGAATCGGGCGGCGAACTCCTTGTCGTTCTCGAAGCCGTCCATGTCTGCCCGGTAGAGCCACTCGTGATCTACGTCCTCGAAGGCAGCATCCTCGAATCCGAGGTACAACTCCCGCGCCTCCTCCTGGTCGAGAAGCTCGTGATCTACGAGCAGGTTCTGCGCCCGCTGGATGACGAGGTACAACGCGAGAGCTTCGCCGACCGACGCCGGCGGCATCCACTGCTCCGCAGACAACCGGCCGGTGACCATAACGGTCGCGACGTGGAAGTTGCGGACGAAGCGCCCGTTGTACTGCTGAGCGAAGCGCTGCGGCAGGTCCTCGAGGACGAAGTAGGCGCCCGCGCTGTCTGCGACGCTGCCTCCGCCGTCTGTGGCCAGCGTCTCGATGTCCTGGAACAGTTCGTCGATGATCTGGGTGGCAGCCATGATCAGCGCTCCCGCGCCGAGCAGTGATGTCTCCTCGTCACCGTCGGCGGCGAAGGTGGCCGGCTCGAAGGCGCGGACCAGCTTCGCGTGATCCATTGTCCATGTGCGCCAGTCGACTTCGGGCTCCCCGAGCTGCGAGTCACTCATCTGTCCATCCTTCCGCTCGTGAGCGAATCGCGTCGACGCCCGCTCTTCGATCCCTGCAACGGTTCATCCGTGCGAGGGAACTTCTTCGTCAACTGACCGAGCCGCGCCGAGGACCGTCAATAGCCCTTCGACCGCGACGACGTAGCGCCGCCCGACCCGGATAACCGGCGTCGGGAAGTCGCCGGCGCGAGCCAGCGTGTAGGCGGTGGTCCGGCCGATGCCCAGCACCGACGCCGCCGTTTCGATGTCTGTAGCCATGCCGAGTTCTCGGACCTGCGCCACTGTCCATGTGCGCCTGGGCATCCGACCCCCTTCTGCTCGTGGCACTCCCCCAAGCCGCATTTCCCGTGATCGTCCGGGACGAGCAAGGAGGATTGCTCCTTGACTAAGCGCACCACGGCGAGCACAACGCGGGCAGTTGTCCGGGGCTGTCTTCTACTGTTCCGCCCGGACCGGAGCGTGATGGGCGGGACGCTTTCGCGCCCCGCCCATCATCAGGCGGCTTCTTCGCCGAGGGCGGAGTCCATCAGCTCGGCGGCCTTGCGTTCACTTTCGGGAAGGACGTGGGTGTAGACCTCGCGTGTTGTCCGGGCGTCGGCGTGACCGAGCCGTTTCTGCATGACGTGCTCCGGAACACCGGCGTCCGCCCCGGCCGTGGCCGAGGTGTGCCGGGCGTCGTGCAGCACGATGACCGGCACACCGGCCGCGAGGCACGCGTTCTCCCACTGATCGGTGTAGTAGCGCGGGTAATAGGGCTCGCCGTCCTCGCGTGGGAAGACCCAGTCGTGATCGTGATAGAGCAGCCCTGCGGCAGCCTTCTCCTTGTCCTGGCGTGCTTTGTGCTCACGCAGTACCCGTACCATCGCCGGGCCGATCGCGATCGCTCGACGGCTTTTGCCTTTCGGCGCCTTCTCGATGACCTTGTTGCCGGAGATCGTGCGCTGCCAGTGGATGTAGACGATCCCGTTGTCGAGATCGACCTTCGCCCACTTCAGGCCGGCGATCTCACCGCGCCGGGTTCCGGCGACCACCGCAAGGGCCCATGCCGCGTACAGGCGAGCGTCGCGATGAAATTGGAGGAACTGCTTCGACTGCTTTGGTGTCCACACGCCTTTGCGGCCTTGGTCCTCGCGTTGAGCCGGCCGCGGCTGCCTGACCGCGCCGAGGTCGATCCCGAGATCTTTGAACGCCTTCATCAGTACCCGGTGTACGGTCCGGACGGTCGTTTCCGACAACGGCTTCTTGCCGTTGCCGCCTTCTTTCACGAGCGTCTTGTACATGTCCTGCACGACGCGCTTGTCGAGGCTGTAGAGCTGTCGCCCGCCGATGTGCGGGATGACGTACATTCGGAACAGGTTGCGATAGTTGTCCAGAGTGGTTTCCTCGATGTCGAGTTCCCGCTCGGACAGCCAGCCGGAAAGCTCGGCAGCGACACTGCCATCCGCGCCGATCGCGGCCTCGCCGTACGCCTTGCGTGCCTCGGTTTCGGCTTTCTCCGCCGCAGTCTTGCTGGGAAACCCTCTTCGCTTGTGCTGACGCCGCTTACCGTCGTCGCCGACCGGCAGATCGATGACGAAGAACCAGAGAGTCTTGGTGGAAGTTTGGTACGAGCCGACGGTCATCTGGGCACCCCCGTGGTCACAGAGCTGAGCTGACCTCATCCACGGTAGGCCGGTCTGTGACCACGCCTGTGACCACAAGATCCACTAGAGCGATCTTGGTCAAACGACTGTCGTCCATGAAAAAAGCCGCTGACCAGGACTTTCGTCCTTGCCAACGGCCTTCAAATGCTGGTCGGGCTGACAGGATTTGAACCTGCGACCCCTTGACCCCCAGTCAAGTGCGCTACCAAGCTGCGCTACAGCCCGCCGCCACCCGGCACGAACACCGCGCGGCAACTCAGATACCTTAGCAAGTGCTACCCGTGGGCCTTGCCGCGACCCCCCGGGCCTGTCTTCTTGCGGGGCTTCACGGAGACCTCGATGGGGGAACCTTCGAAGCCGAACTCCTCGCGGAGCTTGCGTTCGATGAAGCGCTGGTAGCCGGCGTCCAGCGGGCCGGTGGTGAACAGGACGAAGCGCGGCGGGGCGACGCCGGCCTGGGTGGCGAAGAGGATTCTGGGGGCGCGGCCACCGCGTACGGGGTGGGGGGTGGCCTGGGTCAATGTTGTCAGCCACTGGTTGAGGGCGCCGGTTGGCACGCGCTGTTCCCACGAGGCCAAAGCCTTGCGCAGGGCGGGGGCCAGCTTGTCCACGGCTCGGCCGGTCTTGGCTGAGATGTTGACTCGGATGGCCCACGGGATGCGCTTGAGCTCTCGGTCGATCTCCTTGTCGAGGAAGATGCGACGGTCGGCGTCTACCAGGTCCCACTTGTTGAAGGCGATGACCAGCGCGCGGCCGGCGTCTACGACCTGGGTCAGGACTCGCTGGTCCTGTTCCGAGATGACCTCGGCTGAGTCGAGCAGCACTACGGCTACCTCGGCTGCCTCGACGGCTCCCGCTGTGCGCAGGGAGGCGTAGTACTCCGTACCGGAAGCCTGGTTGACTCGTTTGCGCAGGCCTGCCGTGTCGACGAATTGCCAGAGTTCGCCGTCCATTTCGACGAGGCTGTCGACCGGGTCCACCGTGGTGCCGGCTACCGAGTCGACGACCGCGCGTTCCTCCTTGGACACGCGGTTGAGCAGCGACGACTTGCCGACGTTGGGGCGGCCGACCAGTGCCACCCGGCGTGGGCCGCGGGGGCCGCCCTCGACGATCGGGGGTGGGGTGGGCAGCGCGTTCAGGATGTCGTCGAGCAGGTCGCCGGAGCCGCGGCCGTGCAGGGCCGAGATGGGGTGTGGTTCGCCCAGGCCCAGGGACCAGAGTGACACTGCTTCCATCTCGAGGGACTGGTTGTCGGCCTTGTTGGCGACCAGGATGACCGGCTTGTGGGAGCGGCGCAGCATCTTGACCGCGGCCTCGTCTACGTCCGTGGGGCCGACGGTGACATCGACGACGAACACGACCACGTCGGCGGTCTGCACGGCGATCTCGGCCTGGTTGGCGATGGCGGCTGCCCGGTCTTTGGCGTCGGGTTCCCAGCCGCCGGTGTCGACGACGGTGAAGCGGCGGCCGTTCCACTGCGCGTCGTAGGGCACGCGGTCGCGGGTGACGCCGGGAACGTCCTCGACGACTGCCTGGCGGCGGCCGATGATGCGGTTGACCAGGGTTGATTTGCCGACGTTGGGACGGCCGACGACGGCGACGACGGGGGCTGGGCCCGTGTCGTCCACCGTCTCGTCGACCTCGAAAATCGGAGCCTCGCTCACGAACTCACCTTGCTGTTCAAAAGTTCCAAAAGGTACGCGACGACCTCGTCGATGCCGATGCCGGTCGTGTCGACCTCGACGGCGTCGTCGGCCTGGCGGAGCGGGTCGGTCTTGCGGGACGAGTCGAGCTTGTCGCGGCGGGCCAGGTCGGCCTCGGTGGCGGCAACGTCGGCGGCGCCCTCGGAGCTGCGGCGCAGTGCCCGCGCGGCCGAGGAAGCAGTCAGGTAGACCTTGAGGTCGGCGTCCGGCGCGACGACCGAGGCGATGTCGCGGCCCTCGACGATGATACGCGGGTGTCCGGCGATGATCGCCCGCTGCAGGGCCACCAGCTGCTTGCGTACGGAGGGGACCGCGGCCACCGCCGACACGGCCTGCGTGACCTCGGCGCCGCGGATCGGGACGTCGACGTTCACGCCGTTGGCGGCGAAATGCGGAGCGGCCGGGTCGGTGCCGATCGACAACTCGGTCTCGAGCGCGATCTTCGCGATGGCGTCGGGATCGTTCAGGTCGACCCCAGCTTGCAGAACGGCCCAGGTCACGGCCCGGTACATGGCGCCGGTGTCGAGATACACGCCGTCGATCCGGGTGGCGAGCCGCCGGGACACGGTGGACTTGCCGGAACCGGAGGGGCCGTCGACCGCGACCACACACTTTTCCGGCCGTACAACTTCTGCCACCGTTCCTCCTGAGTTTGCCTGCCCGACCAACCCTCCCATTGTGCCCGGAGCACTACCGGACGACGAACTAGGGTATGTTACTCGCCAGTAACGCGAAGGGAGCCGCCATGCCCACCCTCGAGCGCCACGATGCCGTTTTCGTCCTCGACCTCGGCGACAACGAGAACCGCTTTCATCCCGACTGGCTGACCGGAATCGAGTCCGCGCTGGATGAGATCGCCAAGACCGACGGTCCGCACGCGTTGGTCACCACGGCCCGCGGCAAGATCTGGTCGAACGGCCTCGACCTGGAGTGGCTCGGCGACAATCCCGAGCAATTCACCCCGTACGGCCTGCGTGTCCAAGCCCTCTTCGCGCACATGCTCACCCTCCCCTGCGTGACGGTCGCCGCACTTCAGGGCCACACGTTCGCCGCCGGCGCCATGCTGTCGCTCGCCCACGACCTGCGGATCATGCGCGCCGACCGCGGCTTCTGGTGCCTGCCCGAGGCCGACATCAACATCCCCTTCACGCCCGGAATGTCGGCGCTCGTCCAATCTCGGCTGACCCCGCAAACGGCCCATGAGGCGATGGTCACAGCCCGCCGCTTCGGCGGCGAGGAGGCGTACGCCCGCAAGATCGTCGACCACGCGGTGCCCGAGCCCGACGTCCTGAGCACCGCCATCACCCTCGCCGCGGCTCAAGTCGGCAAGGCCGGACCCACGCTCGAAACGATCAAAACCCGCCTCTACGCGCCCGTCCTCAAGGCTCTGCAAACCCTGGACTGAAGATCAATATCGCGGAGGTACGCGCCATCAACCTCCCCACCGCACGAGCGCAGCACCCCGCCTCCGGCGGCTGGCGCTGCGGCCTGAGTGGGTGGCCAGGCCGTAGCGCACGCACGTGATGGCGGTCGGCCGGGCCGCGGTCAGCTCACCGACGGCAGCGGCCGCGCGCCCTCGGGACGCAAGCCGTCGAAGATGATGCCGAGGTAGCGGCGCCACAGGTCGGGTGGCGCGTCGGGCACGAAGCCGACCACGTAGTTGGGCGCGCACATCAGCAGGATCACGTCCATGCCGGTGATGTCGGGCCTGACGGCGCCGGCCTCCTTCGCCCTGTCGACCAGGGCCGTGATCGCCGTGAACAGCTCCGACCGGGTGTCGTCGAGCAGGTCGTTGACGCCGCCGGCATCGCGCAGGAACGACAGGTCGAGCTGGCGCTGACGGCCGGCCGCGGCCTCCATGAACTCGAGCAGGGCCGCTCCCGGATCCGGATCGGTCAGCAATTCGCGCGCGAGCAGAGCCAGCCCGTCGATCCGGTCGAGGACAACGGCGGCGAGCAGGACGTCCTTGGTGGGGAAATGCCGGAAGACGGTGCCCTTGCCGATGCCGGCGCGGCGGGCGATGTCGGCCACGGAGGCGTCGAGCCCGTGCGCCGCGAACTCTTCGGAAGCGGCCTTGAGCAGGGCATAGCGGTTGCGTGCAGCGTCCGCGCGCAGCGGCCGGTCGGGTGTCACAGCGACGAGATTAGCAAGTTGACCGCACGGTCCGCTTACGACTAACCTGACCGCACGGTCCGCTTGCCGCCTCCGGAGGAACCCATGAAAGCGATCGTCGCCACCGACTACGGCCCACCCGAGAGCTATGCGCTCACCGACCTGCCGATTCCCCAACCCGGGCCAAGCCAGATCCAGGTCCGCATCGCCGCCGCGTCCGTCAACCCGGGCGACATAGTCATCCCCAGCGGCGTCTACAAAGCCCAAGCGCCCCTGACGTTCCCGCACGTGCCCGGCAACGACTTCGCCGGCACAGTGTCCGCCGTCGGCCCGGGCGTCACCGCCTACCGGGTGGGCGACGAGGTCTTCGGCCACGCCGTCCCCCGGGCGCTGCGCGCCATGGCCGGCCTCAACCCGTCAATGACCACCGGCGCGCTGGCCGAATACGCCGTCTTCGAGGCGGGCACCTCCTTCATCGCGCCCCGGCCCCCAGGCCTGAGCAAGATCGACGCCGCCGCGCTGCCCACCGTCGGGCTCACCGCACGCGCGCTGATGGCCACCGCCGAGCCCCGGGCGGACGAAACCGCCCTCGTCATCGGCGCCACCGGCGGCGTGGGCACCACGCTCCTGCCCCTGCTGAGCCAGGCCGGCGTCACCGTCACTGCCACCGGTCACCCCGCCGACGAGCCCCTGCTCCGCAAGTTGGGCGCCCACACGGTCATCGGATACGACGACGACTACCCCACCGGCAGAGATCTGGGGCTCAACCTGGTGCTGCCGACCGACCGCCTGCGCAAAGCGGCGGCGGCAATCCGCCCCGGCGGCCGGCTCTTCACCATCACGTTCCCGCCCCCGCGTCCCGACATGATCGATCGCACCGACCTCCGGTTCGAGCTGGTCCTCGACCTCGACGGCCGCTTCGGCGGCATGGCCGAGGTCGCCGCGCTCACACCGACGGTCAGCGCGACCTACCCGCTGCGCGACGCCGTCCAGGCGCTGACCGATTTCGCCCGCGACCACACCGTCGGAAAGCTGGTGATCACGGTCTAGGCGAGATCCGGGTCCAGTTCCGTTCGCCGCGCCGTGAGGTCGCCGCGACACAGCGCGGGCAGATGTGGCGCACCTGGTCCTCCGGCGTGATCACGTCGGTGGCGCGGAAGTCGAACGGCACATGCGGTAAGCGGCGCAGCCGGCTGCGATTCAGCGCCAGGCCGCACACGGTCTGATTCGTGCCCTGCCGCCAGGCGTGCACCTCGCCGCCCGGCTGCCGCACGCCGTCCGGCCCGATCCATTCGCTCGACGCCGCCACCGCGTTCACGTCGCGCACCCGCCGGCTCGCCAACCCGGTGCGGCCGCCCTTCCGCCGGCACGGGAAACGACCCATCGATCAGCAGTCCATCCGCCCGGCGCAACCACCGTTTCCATGGCGCGCGGCATGCCCGATCAGCGGGGGGGTCACACCTGTTTGCTCGCATGTGGCTCGGGAACCCCGGGGGCATGACCGACAATCACCCGACCGACGAGCCGGACGGCACCACAGCGTACGAGGCTTCACTGCGACCGCCAGGGCACTCCATGGAACAACCCGCCGACGATCAGGGCGACCTGGCGCCGGAGGACAAGCGCGGCAACAGAGACGACGAAGGCTCGCAGCCCTCCGAGGTGCACCGCGCCGGATACGACACCCGCCGCACGGCCGGCGACGACCCGAATTACCGGCCCGACTGATCGGCGTCGCGCAGGCCGCGGCGACCATCGGGGCCAGCGCCAAAGGCTCGCCGACCAGCGACGCGAACCAGCGCCCAGCGCTGGGCCAGCCCGACGCGAACCAGCGCTGACCAGCGACAAAGAGCAGGGATGACATTGGGGGCCGGATCGATGATCCGGGCCCCCACGCCGTCAGCGAGCGACACGCAGCGAGGTGAGAAACCCCAGAGCGATCATGCCGAGGCCGAGAACCAGGTGGAGCCAGTCGTCGGCGTTGTTCATGGGCACGAAGTTGGCGGACGAGTCCTGCCCGACCACCAATCCGTAGAGCCACAGCACCAGATAGACGACCCCGCCGCCGATCAGGAAGGCCCGCGCGCCCGGGGCTGTGCGGGCCAGTGCCGGGCCGGCCACCCCGAACAGCAGGTGGACGATGTTGTGCAGCACGGATACCTGGAAGACGCCGAGCAGGAGGGCGTCCGAGTGGTGGCCGGCGAAGGTCATTTCGCTGTAGTTGGTGGTGATGCCGGGGATGAAGCCGGCCAGCCCGACCAACAGGAAACAACGCTGACGATCATTGCAGTGGTGTGTACGGGGCTGCGCACGCAGCGGGAGCGCCTGCCGCTGAACGGGTGGCCGCGCGGTCCGTCCTTTCCTGAGAGGACGGACCGGGTGCCCGGGTTCTACCGGGCACGAACGTCAGTCTTCGGCGGCCTTGAACAGGGCGGCGACCTCGGCGTTGGAGAGGTGGCGGAAGCCGCCGGGGCGCAGGTCGCCCAGGCGGATCGGGCCGACCGCCGTGCGGATCAGGCGGGTGACCGGGTGGCCCACCGCCTCCAGCATGCGGCGCACGATGTGCTTGCGGCCCTCGTGCAGCACGATCTCGACCTGTGCGGTCTTGCCCAGCGCGCCGACCAGCTTGAACGAGTCGGCCTTGGCCGGGCCGTCCTCGAGTTCGACGCCGGACAGCAGCTGGCGGCCCACGGTGCGGGGCAGCGGGCCGTTGATGACCTCGGCCAGGTACGTCTTCTGGATCTCGTACCGCGGGTGGGTGAGCTTGTTGGTCAGCTCGCCGTCGTTGGTGATCAGCAGCAGGCCCTCGGAGTCGGCGTCGAGCCGGCCCACGTGGTGCAGCCGCACGTCGAACTGGCCGACGAAGTCGGCGAGCTCGTTGCGGCCCTTCTCGTCGTCGAGCGACGACACGACGCCGCGGGGCTTGTTCAGCGCCAGGTAGACGAGCTTGGTGTCGGTGATCACCCGCTGCCCGTCGACGAGGATCTCGGCTTTGGTGGGGTCGACCTTGTCGCCGAGCTTGGCGACCTTGCCGTTGACCGTGACGCGCCGGCGGAAGATCAGGTCTTCGCAGGCGCGGCGGGATCCAACACCGGCCGCCGCCAGGACTTTCTGGAGGCGTTCGGCGGTGTCAGCCTGTGGCATCAAGCACTTCTTCCACGTCGTCGGGCAGGAACGGAGCGAGCGGCGGCAGCTGATCGACCGAGTTGAGGCCGAGCTTCTCGAGGAACAGCCCGGTCGTGCGATACAGGTGTGCCCCGGTTTCGCTCTCGGTGCCGCATTCCTCGATCAGGCCGCGGGTGACAAGCGTACGCATGACCCCGTCGCAGTTCACACCTCGGATGGCGCTGATCCTCGACCGGGTCACCGGCTGCTTGTAGGCGACCACAGCCAGTGTCTCCAGCGCCGCCTGGGTCAGCCGCACAGACTGCCCGTCGAGAACAAACCTTTCCACGTACGCCGCGTATTCCGGCCGCGTGTAGAGACGCCAGCCACCGGCCACCCGCCGCAGGTCGAACCCGTGCCCGGCCGCCGTGTACCGCGCCGACAGGTTGTCGAGCATCAGCGCGATGCGCTCGGTCGGCTGCTCCAGAATCTGCGCGAGCTGCAGCTCGGCCACCGGCTCGTCGACCACCAGCATGATCGCCTCGAGCGCCGCCGCCAGCTCCGCGTCGTCGGTCAACCCCGGAAGGTCCATTTCCGGCGTACGCAGCCCGGCCTCATCGATCGTGACGTCAGCCTTCGCCGCCCGGCGCTTCTGGCCCGGCACCGCCGCGTCCGCCGGCTCGGCCGCGGCCACCGCCACCGCCGGCTCTTCCGGGCTGTCGTCCCGCTCGTCGTCCGACTCGTCCGGCTCGGCCACGGCCGCCGCCGGCTCTTCCGGGCTGTCGTCCCGCTCGTCGTCCGACTCGTCCTCCGTGGCGAAGAGATCGGACGTGGACACCGGCACCTCGTCGGCGAACGGCAGATCCATCTCGCCGTCGTCGCTCACGTCGTCGTCGGCCGCCGCGTCGAAGACATCGCCCGCGTCGTCGCCCTCCGGAGGCAGCGGCGCATCGACCGGAGTCCCCGGCTCGTCCTCGTTCGCCGCCTCCACAGCCTGCTCGATCGACTCCGGCAGCGGCAGCTCAGGCCCCGGCCGGACGTCGACCGGCTCGACCTCGCTCACCGACTCGTCGAAGCCGACCTCGGCGTCCACCCCCGCCGCGTCGTCCGTGGTGGCGACAGCCGGATCAGGCCCCTCAAAAGCCGGATCGAAGTCGTCGTCATCCGACAGCCCCGACTCGTCGGTCGACTCCGTGTCGTCGGGAGCCCTCACCGCAGGCCCCGAGTCGGCCCGTCCCCCACCCGCACGATCGTCAAGGGCAGCGGTCGCCCCGGCGCCAGGCCCGTCAACAAGAGCGTCAGGCCCCTCAGCGACCGCCGAGTCGGCTTCGGCCCACTCGGCGTCGGCCGCGCGACGCCCAGCGTCATCGGCGTCCGCACCGTCAAGATCAGCGGAAGGCGAAGCGTCGGCAATGTGACGCCCAGCGCCGTCTGCGCCCGTGCCCTCAAGATCGGCGGAAGCTTTCGCCGCACCGGCGTCGGCCGCGCGACGTCCAGCGCCGTCGCCGTCAGTGCCGTCAAGATCTGCGGAAGCCGTCGCCGCGCCGGCGTCGGTTTCTGTGCGCGCCTCGTCCTCGGCTGCGGCCTGATAGGCCCGGTCCGGCGGCCGCGGGACTCGCTCCCACGGCGGCACCCAGGCCGCGGCCTGCGCCGCAAGTGAGTCCTGCCGCTCGTCGTCGCTCACGCTCGCCCCCTCGCGTCGTCGTCTTCCTCGCCAAGATCATCAAGTCGGCGGCCCACGTCAAGTCGGTCATCCGCCTCAGCACTACCCGATCCAGGCGATTCCCCAACGAGATCAGCGCGATCAGACTCGCTTCCGGAGTCGTCGAACTCCCCGGCGCCGTCACGCAGGCCCGCCGCAACATCCCGCTCACTCCCGGAAGCCCCGGCCCCGCCCACCTCGTCGCCCGCGCCGACCGATTCATCCAGGGGCTCGGAAGCATCGCCGGGCTCGCTGTCGGAGTCGTCCAGATCCCAGGCGCCACCGCTCAAGCCGTCAGCGGCAGCGGGCTTGTCCACTGACGCGGGAGCGTCGTCGAAGTCGCTGTCATCGTCGAGGTCGATCTCGCCGGCAAGCAGCTCCTCCGCGGAGGCGGAGTCATCGTCGGACGCGGGCTCGCTTCCGGGGGCGTCGGGGTCGGGCTTGCTTCCCTCGTAGTCGTCGATGTCGATGTCGATGTCGGCCGCGTCGCCGCCGATCCAGCGGACTGTCAGCTCGTCGAGGGAGACCGGCTGCTCGAAGTCGATCAGGCCCTCGCGGTAGAGCTCGAGCAGCGCGAGGAAGCGGGCCACCACTTCGAGCGTGTTGTCGCAGTCCGCGACGAGCAGGGTGAACGTCGCGTGGCCGGCGCGGCGCAGGCGGTCGCTGAGGAGGGTGGCGTGTTCGCGGACGCTGACCCGAACCTGGTGGATGTGGGCGATCGACACCTCGGGCGGGCCGGGCTTGGGCGAGAACTGCTTGAGGGCCAGCTTGAACAGGCGCTCGGGGCCGACGCCGAGCACCAGCTCGGGCAGCGCCTCGGCGTACCGCGGCTCCATCGAGACGGCCCGGGGCCAGCGGCGCATGCCGTTGATCTCGAGTTCCATGATGTGCGACGCGGCCTCTTTGTAGGCCTTGTATTGCAGCAGCCGGGCGAAGAGCAGGTCGCGCGCCTCGAGCAGGGCCAGGTCTTCCTCGTCCTCGACGTCGGCGGCGGGCAGCAGCCGGGCCGCCTTGAGGTCGAGCAGCGTGGCCGCGACCAGCAGGAACTCGCTCGCCTCGCCCAGATCCCAGTCGTCGCCCATGGCCCGGATGTAGGCGATGAAGTCGTCGGTCACCTGGTGCAGCGCGACCTCGGTGACGTCGAGCTTGTGCTTGCCGATGAGCTGCAACAGCAGGTCGAACGGGCCGGTGAAGTTGTCGAGCCGGACGAGGAACTTGCCGTCGTCGACCGGATTGCCCTCGGCGTCCACAACGACGCCGCCGGCATTCACCGGAACGACGGCAGCGGCCGGGGGCGCCGGCACGGACTCCGCAGGCGGCGCCTTGTCGGTGTCGGCGTCGGTCACCGGCACGGAGGCGGGCGGATGGGTCGACTCTTCAGGCACGAACTGACCGTAGACCACGGCTCCGACAACCTGCTCCCGCCTCACAGGTCAACTCCCATCGCTCCTGATGATCAACGCCGGAGGCGACGGCGGGTGACTGGTGACAACCGGGCATATCGGAAGCTCGGGCGAACACAACGGGAATCAGACTGAGTCACAGTCGACGGAGGAAATTACCGCGGTCAACTATCGTTCGGATCATGGCTTCGTTCAACGACACCGTGATCGAGAACTTCCGTGCCAACGACGGCGTGCTCGGCGGTCACTGGGAGGGCAAGACCACCCTCCTGCTGCACACTCCGGGCCGCAAGTCCGGCAAGGTGACCATCAATCCGCTCGTCGCGGCGCCCGACGGCGACTCGTACCTGGTCTGCGGCAGTGCCGGCGGCGCTCCGGACGACCCCCAGTGGGTCGCCAACCTCGAGGCCGTCGACGGCCCGGTCACCGTCGAGCTCGGCGCCGAGACCGTGCAGGCCGACCACCGGGTCGCCCGTCCCGGCCAGGATGACGACTGGGAGCGCCTGTACGGCGTGTGGAAGGCGTACTGGCCGGACGCTGCCGACTACGAGACCAAGACCGACCGCAAGTTCCCGATGGCCGTGATCACCGTCCGCTGACCGCTAGGTGGGGAGCGGTCCGTGGGCCGCTCCCCGTGCTTCAAGCGGCCAGCACCAGCGCCGGCGAAGGTTCGTACACGCTCTGGACCACGCTTCGCGCCCAGCGCATGCGCACGACGGCGGTCTCGGGGTAGTCGCCGTAGGCGGCGGCCAAGGTAGCCGCACACCCCCGGGTGCCGCCGCAGCGGCGGACGGACACAGCGATCGCGCTTTCCACGACCGCGGCGCTGGGCCGGGATCCGGACGGCAGGTCGCTGGCGAACAGGGCGGCGGCGCGGGCGGCGAGCATCTGGCTTCGCATCTCGATCAACTCCGGTGGATGAGCCGACGTAAGTGGACCGACTTCAGAGTGCGCCCCGTGCGCCACAGATCGCCTCCAGGTTTCCCCCGGAGGCACGATTCCGGGACTACCCCCAGACGCGGACGAAGACCAGGCCGAGCGCGTTGAGCAGCTGCAGCAGGAAGGGCGCTCCGAAGGGGAACAGGCACAGGATGAGCAGCACCAATACGCCGATGTTCTTGTCCTCGAACCACAGCCGCATCCACTGCATGCCGCGGCCGGGCCGGCTCACGGCGTTGTAGAGGATGCCGAAGCCGTCGAGCGGCGGGATCGGGATCAGCGCCAGCAGACCGAAGCACAGCAGGCCCACGGCCAGGGACAACACGACCTGGTGGACGATCGGCAGGCCGATGCCGAGCAGCACGTCGGCCGGTCCGATTAACGACAGCACATTTTCCGGGTACGCCAGGGCGTAGCCGAGCAGGATCAGCTGGGAGACCAGAATGCACAGCACCGGCCCGGCCGCGAACACCATGATGGCGCGGGCCTTGCCGCGGTAGCGGGGCACCTCGTCGACCGAGAGCATCTTGCCCCAGCCCATGCCGCCGATCGCGGCCGCGACGGCGCCGAACGGGTCGACGTCCTCGCGCAGGCGGGGCGTGATCGAGTCGCGGCGTTCGGCCAGGCCTAGGCTGCGGGCGGCCAGCCGGATGGCGACGGCGCGCAGCGCCAGCGCGAGCAGGAAGGAGAGAACCAGGGCGACAAAGGCCACCGGCTCGCCGAGGGCGTACAACACAGGTTCAGCCGCGCTCGGCCTTGGCGGCGATGACCTCGCGGGCGAGCTGCCGGTAGTTGCGGGCGCCGGACGAGGCCGGGTCGAGCGACGTGATCGGCGAACCGGCCACGGTGGACTCGGGGAACTTGACCGTCTTGGTGATGACGGTCTGGTAGACCTTGTCGCCGAACGCCTCGACCACGCGCTGCAGCACCTGGCGGCAGTGGGTGGTGCGGGAGTCGTACATGGTGGCGAGGATGCCTTCGAGTTCGAGGTCGAAGTTGAGGCGTTCGCGCACCTTGTCGATCGTGTCGAGCAGCAGCGCGACGCCGCGGAGCGAGAAGAACTCGCACTCGAGCGGGATGAGCACGCCGTGCGCGATGGTCAGCGCGTTGATCGCGAGCAGGCCCAGCGAGGGCTGGCAGTCGATCAGGATGAAGTCGTATTCCTTGCGGACCGAGCGCAGCACGCGGGCCAGCGCCATCTCGCGCGCGACCTCGTTGACCAGCTGGATCTCGGCCGCCGAGAGGTCGATGTTGGCCGGCAGCAGGTGCAGGCCGGCGACATCGGTCTTGATGATGACGTCCTCAGCGGTCACGTCGTCCTGCATGAGCAGGTTGTAGATGCTGAGGTCGAGGTTGTGCGGGTTGACGCCGAGGCCGACGGAGCAGGCGCCCTGGGGGTCGAAGTCGACCAGCAGCACCTTGCGGCCGTACTCGGCCAGGGCCGCGCCCAGGTTGATCGTCGTCGTGGTCTTGCCGACGCCGCCCTTCTGGTTGGCGAGGGCGATGATCCGCGCGGGGCCGTGCCGGTCGGTCGGCATGGGTTCGGGGATCGGACGGCGCATCGTGTAGGCCGTGGGGTCGGCGGGACCCAGGTCAGCGCCGAGATCCATGGATCCCTGCTGCTCGCGGAGCGCCGAGGTCCAGGCCTCTGCCCGATCGTTACCTGCCATGCCCTCGCCCCCTCTCCGACTCATGTCCCGGAGCCGATGCCCGACTGTACGCCACGCGTGCCGTCGATCCGGGCCAGGCTGTCGGCGTGTCGCCGTCTATGGGTGCGCAATGCTCTAACGAGCGCGCGGGTGTGCGGTCGCGTAGATCTCGCGCAGCCTGTCCACCGTGACCAGGGTGTAGATCTGCGTGGTGGTCACCGAGGCGTGCCCCAGCAGTTCCTGCACGACGCGGACGTCGGCGCCGCCGTCGAGCAGGTGGGTGGCGTAGGAGTGCCGCAAAGTGTGCGGGCTCACGGCGTGCGGGCCCTCGACCGGCAGGCCGGCGGCGGCCGCGGCGCGGTGCAGGATCGTCCACGCGCTCTGCCGGGACAACTGTCCACCCCGGGCGTTGAGGAAGACGGCCGGGGTGCCCCGGCCGTTGGCGGCCAGCGTCGGTCTCCCCCGTACGAGATAAGCGCCCAACGCGGCCTTGGCGTACCCGCCGACCGGGACCAGCCGGGTGCGGCCGCCCTTGCCGTGCAGGATGGCGGCCGGTTCGTCGTCGAGGTCGAGGTCGTCGATGGCGGCGCCGACGGCCTCGGAGATGCGCGCCCCGGTGCCGTACAGGAATTCGAGCAGGGCCTTGTCGCGCAGGCCGAGCGGGGTGTCGGTGGGCACGTCGAGCAGCCGGGTGACCTGGTCGACGTCGAGCGCCTTGGGCAGGCGCTGGGCCAGCGCGGGCGGCCGGACCTCGGCGGCGACGTCGGCGGTGACCAGGCCCTCGCGGGCGGCGAAGCGGTGCAGGCCGCGGACGGCGCTGACCGCCCGGGCGGCCGACGAGGCGGCCAGGCCCTCGGCGCGCAGAGTGGCCAGGTGGCCGGCGATCTGGCCGGCGCCCACCGAGGCGAGATCGTCGATCCCGTCCTCGGCGAGCGCCCGGGCGTAGCGTTCGAGGTCACGCCGGTACGACATGAGGGTGTTGCGCGACAGCCCACGCTCGACGGTCAGGTGGTCGAGGTAGGCGGTGACGACGCGCTGGACGGTCAGCACAAACTGGTTACTTTCGGTTTTCCGCCGCGGGAAGGCTCAGCACCTCGGTGAGGTCGACTGCCGACATGCCGTGCGCCTCCGCGACCGGTCCGTAGGTGACGTGCCCGTCGTGGGTGTTGAGACCCAGGGCGAGCGCGCGGTCGGCCCGCAGGGCGTCCCGCCAGCCGAGGTTGGCCAGTTCGAGAGCGTACGGCAGGGTGACGTTGGTCAGTGCGTAGGTGCTCGTGTGGGGCACCGCGCCCGGCATGTTGGCCACGCAGTAGAACAGCGATTCGTGCACTTTGTAGACCGGGTCGGCGTGGGTCGTCGGCCGCGAGTCCTCGAAGCAGCCGCCCTGGTCGATCGAGATGTCGACGAGCACGCTGCCGGGCTTCATGCGCGAGACGAGCGAGTTGGAGACCAGGTTGGGCGCCTTCGCGCCGGGGACCAGCACGGCCCCGATGACCAGGTCGGCGTCGAGGACGGCCTTCTCGATCTCGTACGCGTTGGAGGCGACCGTCTGCAGATGGCCCCGGTAGTCGGCGTCGGCCGCGCGCAGCCGGGCGATGTTGCGGTCGAGCACGAGGATCTCGGCCTGCATGCCCAGGGCTATGGCGGCGGCGTTCATGCCGGAGACGCCGGCCCCGATGACCACGACCTTGGCCGCGTACACGCCGGGCACGCCACCCATCAGGACGCCGCGGCCGCCCCCGGAGCGCATCAGGTGGTACGCCCCGACCTGTGGCGCCAGCCGGCCGGCGACCTCGCTCATCGGCGCCAGCAGGGGCAGCGACCGGTCGGGCAGCTCGACCGTCTCGTACGCGATGCCGGTGACCTTGCGGTCGAGGAGCGCGTCGGTGCACTCCTTGGACGCGGCCAGGTGCAGATAGGTGAAGAGCACCTGACCGGGCCGCATGCGCGGGTACTCCTCGGCGATCGGCTCCTTGACCTTGAGTACGAGCTCGGCTTCGGCCCACACCTCGTCGGCGGTGCTCAGGATCGTCGCGCCGGCCGCGATGTAGTCGCCGTCGGTGATGGACGACCCGGCGCCCGCCCCGGCCTGGACGAGCACCTGGTGCCCGGCCCGCCGGAACTCGTAGACCCCCGCGGGCGTGATGGCCACCCGGAACTCGTTGTTCTTGATCTCGCTGGGAATGCCGACCTTCATCGAGCCGACACCGTCCTTTCTCAACGCTGAGTGACGTCCCCCGGCGGCCGCCGTTCCCGGCCGCCCCGCCGAAGACTACTCCGCGTTTTGGATGTTATGCGCCCTTCACCCGCTTCGACGCTTTCTCAAAGGAGGGCGGCCAACTCGGCCGGGCGGGTCAGCATCGGCCAGTGGCCGGAGTCGATGTCGACCAGCTCGAGGTGCTTGGCCCGGGCCAGCTCGGGCAGGTCCCCCGCGGCGATCCACTCACGCGCCTGAGCCGGGGTGAATTCCGGGCAGATCAACGTCACGGGTACGTCGTAACGCCGCTCATCGGTCAGCCGGACCACCCCCTGAGCGACCCCCGCGGGCACCGGCACCGCCGCCGCCTCGAACGCCCGCCGGGCCGCGTCGTCGAGGTCGGCCGAGTCGGCCCCCTCGAAAGGCGCCCAGCCCGGGAACGCCATGACGCCGTCGACGATCGGGAAGAAGGCGGCGTACGCCTCGCCGTCGGCGTTCGGGAAGCCGCCGATCAGCACCACCTTGGCCACCCGGTCGGGGCGGCGGTCGGCCACGATCCAGGCCAGCGAGCAGGCGGCGGAGTGCCCGACCACGACCGACTTCCCGGACGCCGCGTCGACGACGGCGAGCACCGCGTTGACCTGGTCGTCGAGCGTCGCGCCGGGCTGGACGGGCAACGACACCGGCGCCGCCCCCTCCAGTTCGGACACGACGCCGTCCCACGCCGAGGCGTCGAGCCACAGGCCACCCACGAGCACAATCTGTTCTGCAGTCATGAGGCCAACCTAGGACCCATTCCGGACGTTCCACTTCCGGTACGGTCACGGATGTGCCGACCGGTTTGAGTCCCACCGCGCGGGCGCTGCGCACGCTCGAAATCCTGCAGGCCCGCCCGGGTACGACCGCAGCCCAGCTCGCCGGCCAACTCGGCGTCACCGAGCGGGCCGCCCGCCGCTACGTCGAGATCCTGCGGGAGGCCGGCATCCCGGTCGAGGCGGTCCGCGGCCCGTACGGCGGCTACCGGCTGGGCCGCGGCACCCGGCTGCCACCGGTCGTGTTCACCGAGGAGCAGGCGCTCGGGCTGGTCATGGCCGTGCTCGACGGGCAGCCGGCCGCGATCGACGCCGACGACCTGGTCGGGGCCGCGCTCAGCAAGGTCATCCGCGCCCTGCCCGAAAGCATCGGTCGGCAGGCGGCGGCACTACGGGCGTACGCGTCGGCTGCCCCCGACCGCCGTGCCGCGCGCGCCGACCCCGCCCTGACCAGCGCCCTGGTCGCGGCCGTGGCCGACCGGCACCGGGTGCAGGTCACCTACCGCAACGAGGGCGGCGACGAGTGGGACGCCGAGGTCGACCCGTGGGCGGTGGTGGTGCGCTTCGGCCGCTGGTATCTGCTGTGCCACTCGCACCGGGCGGACGCCATCCGTACGTACCGGATAGATCGCATCCGCGCGGTGCAGCGCCTGCCGCAGTCGTTCCTCCCGCCGGACGACCTCGACCCGGTGGCCGCGCTCGACCGCAACCTGGGCGTCGGCTGGAAATACACCACCCGGGTCGTCTTCCACGCCCCGCTCGAGCAGGTGGCGCCGTGGATCCGCTCCCCCATGGGCACCCTGGAGGCGGACGGCGAGCGTTGCGTGCTGACCGGCACGACCGCCAACCCCCGGATGTACGCCCAGGAGTGGCTGGCCACCGTCCCCATCGACTTCACCGTCGAGGAAGGCCCCGAACTGCGCGACGCCGTCGCCACCGTCGCGGCCCGCTTCGGCAAGGCTGTGCCCTGAGCCCAAGCCGGGAACGTCAGCGGTCTTAGCCGGCGTGGGGGCAGTCTCGGCCAGCTGTTCAACGCAGATGACGGCGCCGCGCAGGGCGTCCCAGCCCTGGGCCACGTC
Source organism: Paractinoplanes hotanensis (assembly GCF_023717965.1). Classification (NCBI taxonomy): domain Bacteria; kingdom Bacillati; phylum Actinomycetota; class Actinomycetes; order Micromonosporales; family Micromonosporaceae; genus Paractinoplanes; species Paractinoplanes hotanensis. The sequence continues at coordinate 61,499 of NZ_JAMQOL010000068.1, forward strand.
GAGTTCGCGGGCGCCGATGATTCCTCCAGCTGCTTCGATAGAGGGCGGATCGCGCACCGGCGCGGGCTCCGGCCGTAGTCAGGGCAGGGGCGGCAGGTCGGCGACGCGTTCGGCCAGTTCGCGGCGGCGGCGCTGCTCCCAGTCGGGGTCGAGGGCGCGCAGCAGGGCGAACTGCCGCTGCCACAGGGTGACCCGGAGCTCCTGCTCGGAGATCGGGTGGCGGGTCGCCCAGGCGCCGGCCATCGCGTACGTCGTGGCGTCGAACGACCAGTAGAGAAGCTCGTCGCGCGACGTGGTGGTGCGGTCCTGCAACACCTGGCCGTGCTCGACGACCAGCCAGTGGTAGACACCGTCGGCGTCGACGAGAACGTAGGGCCGGCCGGCCTCGCGCGGCTCGAAGGCGACCAGGTCGGCCGCCGGCGCGTCGATCAACGCGCCCAGGCGGGCCACCTCGGCCCGCAGCACCTCGAGGCCCCACTCCGAGTTGCCGGGGCCCGAGTCGCGACGAAACTGTTTCATAGCGTCAACGGTAGACAACTTTCCGTACCGGTCGGTAATACGGCGGCCATTGTTTCGAAGGAGTCACGCGGCCCGGATCAGCGGCACCCCAGCGGCGCTCAGCCGGACCAGCTCGGGGTCGTCGCCGGGTACGTCGGTGATGACTCCGGCCACCTCCGCGGAGGGCAGCACGGTGTACGGCGAGGCGGCGCCGATCTTCTCGGCGCTGGCCAGCACGTACGTCTCGGCGGCGCGGGAGGCGAGGGTCCGCTTCATCGCTGCCTCGTCGGCGTCGCCCGTGGTGAGCCCGGCCCGGTGGTGGACACCGGTGACGCCCAGCAGGAACAGATCGGCCGCGATGCCGTGGGCCGCCTCGGCGGTGGTGGCGCCGCAGGTAACCGCGGAGTGCTTGAACAGCCGGCCGCCCAGTACGAGGACCTCGGCGGCGGGGTGCTCGACCAGCGCGGCGGCCACGGTGACGCTGTGCGTGACGATCGTGGCCGACAGGTCGGCGGGCAGCGCGGCCACGACGGCCAGGGCCGTGGTGCCGCCGTCGAGCAGCACGGTCGCGCCGGGGCGGATCAGGGCGGCGGCCGCAGCGGCGACCCGATTCTTGCTGCCGGGGGCCACCGCCGTACGGGCCTGATAGTTCGCCTCGGCCGGGGCGGGGGGCAGGGCGCCGCCGTACACCCGCTGGCAGCGACCAGCCGCGGCCAGCTCGCGCAGATCGCGGCGGATCGTGTCCTCGGGCAGGCTCAGTTCGGTGGCGATGTCCTTGGCCACGACCTTGCCGTCCGCGCTCAGGCGGGCCAGCAGCAGGTCGCGGCGCTCGGCCGGCAGCATTGCGTGTTCCTCCTCATTATTATCGACTATTGCGTGTTTCCCGGCTAGCGTACCGGACCATGAACGGAACCCAGGGGCTCGACCTGCCCGACAGCCGCGGACGCACCGGACTCGACCAGGCCGGCCGCGACCTCACCGGCAACCCGGACGTGAAGATCCGGGACGTGGAGTTGCTGGCCACCGCGTGGCACGTGCTGCGCCGCACCACGTTCGACTACCGCCACCGCGACGGCAGCTGGACCACCGAACAGCGCGAGACGTACGACCGCGGCGACGGCGCGACGATCCTGCTCTACGACCAGCAGCGGCGCATGGTGCTGCTGACCCGCCAGTTCCGCTACCCGGCCTACGTCAACGGGCATCCCGACGGCATGCTCGTCGAGGCCGCGGCCGGGCTGCTCGACGACGACGATCCGGCCCGCGCGATCCGGCGCGAGGCGGCGGAGGAACTCGGCGTGACGGTCGGCGACCTGCAGCACGTGTTCGGCATCTGGATGAGCCCGGGCTCGGTCACCGAGCGTCTGCACTTCTACGCCGCCCCCTACACGGCGGCCGACCGCACCGGGCCCGGTGGCGGCGTGGCCGAAGAGGGCGAGGACATCGAGACCGTCGAGCTCGACTTCGACGAGGCGTTGCGGCAGACGACCGACGGCCGCATCGCCGACGCCAAGACCGTGATGCTGCTGCAGTGGGCCGCTCTGCACGGCCCGTTTCGGCAGAACGTTGATATGTATTGATTGGGATGAGTGCATGAGTCGGCTCCGCTGACATGCTCGCGGGCACACCCCCGAGCCTCACGGAGGACCTTCGTGCGAGCACCCCTCGTCCTCGGCGCCGCGGCGCTGATCCTGGGCCTGGCCACCGCCCCGGCCCAAGCCCAGGCTGTCGCCGCGCCCGACATCCCGGTCAGCAACGTCAAGGCGCACCTCACCCAGCTGCAGAGCATCGCCACCGCCAACGGCGGCAACCGGGCACACGGCCGTCCCGGCTATCTGGCCTCGGTGACGTACGTCAAGAACCTGCTCGACGCGGCCGGCTACACCACCCGCCAGCAGTCGTTCACGTACAACGGCGCCACCGGCTACAACCTGATCGCCGACTGGCCGGGCGGCGACACCGCCGACACCCTGATGATCGGCGGGCACCTGGACAGCGTCACGGCCGGCCCCGGCATCAACGACAACGGCTCCGGCTCGGCCGCCAACCTCGAGGTCGCGCTGGCCGTGGCCCGCACCAGCTTCCAGCCCGACCGCCACCTGCGCTTCGCCTGGTGGGGCGCCGAGGAACTCGGCCTGCGCGGCTCCACCGCGTACGTGAACTCGCTGACCACCACCCAGCGGCGCGAGATCACCGGGTACCTGAACTTCGACATGGTCGGCTCGCCCAACCCCGGCTACTTCCTCTACGACGGCGACAACTCCGACGGTACGGGCGCCGGCCCCGGCCCGGCCGGCTCGGCCCAGATCGAGGCGACCCTGGCCGCGTACTTCGGCACGATCGGCGTGCCCACCCGGGGCACCGACTTCGACGGGCGCAGCGACTACGGCCCGTTCATCGCCAACGGCATCCCGGCCGGCGGCATCTTCACCGGCGCCGAGGGCCGCAAGACGGCCGCGCAGGTGCAGCTCTGGGGCGGCACGACCGGCGCGTTCGACCCCTGCTACCACGCGTCGTGCGACACGACCGCCAACATCAACGACACTGCGCTCGACCGCAACTCCGACGCCATCGCGTACGCCGTCTGGAACCTCGCCGACGGCGGCGCCCCGCCGACCGGGACGACGGTGTGGGAGGACACCTTCGAGACGGCCACGGGCTGGACCCCCGGCACGAGCGACACCGCCACCGCGGGCCGCTTCGAGCGGGCCGACCCGGCCGCCACCACCTCGCAGCTGGGCACCGCCGCCGGCGGCTCCTTCGACCTGGTGACCGGCGCATCCGCGGGCAGCAGCGCCGGAGCCAACGACGTGGACGGCGGTACCACCACCATCCTGTCCCCGTCGATCACCCTGCCCTCCGGCACGCTGACGCTGAGCTTCAGCTGGTACCTGTCGCACCTGAGCAACGCGAGCAGCGCCGACTACGTCCGCATCCGCGTCGTCTCGGGCAGCACCACGACGACGGTCTTCACCCAGTCCGCAGCGGCGTCCGACCGGGCCGCGTCCTGGGCCACCGGCTCGGCCAACCTGTCGTCGTTCGCCGGCCAGACCATCCGCCTGAGCGTCGAGGCAGCCGACGCCTCGACCGCCTCACTGGTGGAAGCGGCCGTCGACAACGTCAAAATCACCAAGGCCTGATTTCTCGTACGCGGGTGACGGCGCCGGCCGTCACCCGCGTTCAGGCCAGGGTCGCCAGGTAGCCCACGCCACCGCCGGCCAGCGCCAGGCCCAGCAGGGCGAAGCTGGCGATCATCCGGTTGCCGAGCGAGATGCCGTCCTTGCGGGCGGCGATCACCTCGTTGCGCGTCTTCGTGGTGAAGACGGTCACCCCGGCCCGGCTCTGCTTCAACTGCCCGCGGGCGAGGCGGCCCAGCGCGAACACCTGCACTCCGCGCGGCACCCGGCTCTCGGTCAGGGTGAGCCGCTCGTTCTTGCGCAGGTCGTCGACGAGCTCGCGCGGCACCACCGCCGGTAGCGTCCTCGGCGCCTTCGGCCCGTGCTCGAGCGTGGTCTTCACCGCAACGCCCGGTTCCATCGGGTACGGATGGTCGAGGATCGCGGGGTCGACCGGGATCCGGCCACTGTGGTCGGCGAGCGCGAACCCGCCGGGCGACGAGAACTCGAGAAGCACGTCGTAGACCGGGTCGGTCTCGCCGGTGGACTGCCACCGGGCCGGCTCGCGGATCAGCCGGACGTGGAACCACACGCAGCCCTCGCCGGTGACCGGCCCGACCTGGCGGCCCGACGGCCCGTACTCGGTGCGGCCCTCGACCGCGACGCGGCCGCTTGTGCGCGCCGGCACCGGGGACGGAACGACCCGGCGCAGTGTGCGCAGCGCTCGATGGTCACCCAGGTTGAGCAGGACGAAGATGCCGGCGCCGCCGATCAGGCAGCCCCCGATGCAGTAAGCCACAGTCGCGACGACCATCACAGCGGTCACGGTAGGTCAGCCGGTCCACAGTGACATCCTGCGATCATGCCGTCGTGGTGACCGAATCGTTGGCGGCCTGGGCACACGGTGCGCACGCTCCGGCCCTCCTGTTTCCCGCGGCGGCGCCATCGAGCCGAGACGAGACGGTTCGTCTCGCGCCAAAACTTCGGCCCCGCGGGACGGGAGGCGGGCGGGACGGGAGGCGGGCGGGACGGCCACTTCCGAGGGTGACCGGCACGCCCGCCCGACTTCAGCCGCCGATCTTGCCGGCGGCGAACGCGGCGCCGTCCCGCACGTCGCCGTTGCGGGCGTACGCGAGGTGCGCGGAGAAGTTGTTGCCGCCGCCGCAGACCGGGTCGCCGGTGGCGCAGAACTCGACCGCGCGGTCGGCGAACTCGGGGGCGGCCCGGGCGATCGTCTGCCGCCGGATGCCCAGCGGGTTGCCGAAGACGACGACGGCCGCGATCCGGTCCCGCAGGCCGGCCGGGATGGCCTCGCCCTGGGTGCCGGCGCCGCGGATGCCGATCGCGATGTCGGTGACGGTCGCGCCCTGCGAGTAGCCGCCGATCACGAACTGCGTCTCCGGGCAGCTCTGGGCCACCTGCTGGATGTGCTGGGTCATGTTGGTAGCGCCCGGGCCGGCGCTTCGCTGGTTGCTCGCGGCCGCGTACACGACGGCGAACGAGTCGACGGTCTGGTTCGGCAGCTCGTCGGCCAGCGCCTGCTCCAGCGGGCGCCCCAGAATGCCCAGACCCTGTGGTTCGCCGGTGCCGCGGGCGAAGACGAGCTCCACATCGGAGCAACCCGCGCCGTTCTGGCCACCACCCGCAATGCCGCCGCCGGCATTGCCACTACCCGCGTTGCCGCCCTGGTTGAAACGGGCCCGGAGCCGCTCGAAGAACGAGCCGCTCCCGGCGCTCGCGGCCGAGCTTCCGGCCGTGCCCGCGAAAGCCTGCGGCGTCACCACTGCGCCGGCCGCCACCACGGCGGCGCAGATGCCGATCGTCAAGAACCGCCTGCTTTTCCCGGCCCCCACACGCCTTTTCGCCATTCCTAGCCCTCCTTCATCCCCGCAACCGCGCCATCGATCGGTTGCTACAGGCGAGTACGGCGAGAGCGGCCAGGCGGGATCGAGCGGGTGTGCCGGAGAATGTCGACCCCATTGACCGAATGGCATATCCGCTGGTCACAGCGTTGAGATGGCCGTCTCAGAAATGCTCCGGAAATGGTCGTCCGGCAATGAGCGAGAACGGCCGGCCGCCCGAAAGCGACCAGCCCTTCACCGATGGTGGAAATCAGGCGCTGAAGCTCGTACGGCGACGACGCGCCAGCACGAAGGCCGCCAGACCGCCGGTCAGCAGCAGCCCGCCGGCCCCCGCCACGACCGCGATGTTGGCGCCCGTCAGTACCGCCCCCGCCCGGACGAAGCGCAACTTTCTGCCCCGCGATCCGGGAGGCCGAACGGCCGATGGGCAAAGAAGAGCGGCGGTGTGGGCCGGGATGGACCCCACACCGCCGCCGTACGCGCCGCTGCTACTTCTTCGCGGCCGGAGCTGCCCCTTCGTCGGCGGCGCCGCCCTCGGCACCCGCCTCCTCACCGGCGCCTGCGTCCTCGCCGGCCCCGGCTTCCTCACCGGCACCGGCGTCCTCGCCCTGACCGGCTTCCTCACCAGCGCCCGCATCCTCGCCCTGACCGGCGTCGCCGCCGATGCCGGCCGCGGCCTTCGCGTCGGCCAGCGCCAGGCAGGCCTGCAGCAGGCTCTGCTGGGCGGAGGTCACAGCCTTGGCGGCCGCGTCGGCCGCAGCGCCCGCGTCCTCGCCGGCACCCGCTTCTTCGCCAGCGCCAGCCTCTTCGCCAGCACCCGCTTCCTCACCAGCACCCGCTTCTTCGCCAGCTCCGGCTTCCTCACCAGCACCAGCCTCTTCGCCCGCTTCTTCACCGGCACCGGCCTCCGCCCCGCCGGCCGCCTTCTCGCCCTTGGCCGCCGCGCGGGCCTTCAGCGTCTTGGCCCACTTCTTGGCCTGAGCCTTGTTCTCGGCCTTGGCTGCCGGCGAACCCGGAGCGGCTTCCTCGCCCGCTTCCTCGCCGCCGCCCGCGGCCGCTGCCGCATCGGCCGCGAACGTGTCGCACGCCGTCTCCAGCGCGGCCGCCGAAGCGGCTGCCGCGTCGCCGGGCGCCTGCTCCTCGACCGGGGCCAGCGGCTCGCCGTCGCAGACGATGGCGCCGGCGTTGACCTGCACGTCCTCACACTTCGAGACGTCGAACTGCTGACCGTCCACGGTCACCAGGTTCACGGCCTTGGGGTCGGTGGACGCCGAGGCCAGCTGAAGCCCGGTCACACCCATGGCGACGACCACGCCCGCGACGACCACCGCGCCGATCGTCTTGCGCCGGTTGCCGTCGTTCCGTCGTCGGTACGTGCGGGGCCTCATGACCACTCCTCGTCGTTGGACGTCGATGTCACCGGTGTTGCGGGCCAGTACGGCCCCCACCCGCCGCCCGGTTCAACGCCCCCACCCGCCAGACCCCCCAAATCACCCCTCGCCACGGCGCAAATGCGCAGCTCAGAACGGGTCCAAGAAAATCTTGAAAATTGACCTCGGCGCGGAGGGCAATCGCCTCCGGGAGTGGCTACGACCTCGCCGCGAGGATCTGCATCGCGCGGGCGGTGTTCGAGTTCATCGTCACGACGTCGAGCTCCCGGGTGGCGTTCACGGTGAACCGGTCGCGCAGAAGTTCGAGGAGCCACTCGACGCTGTGGTGGCGGCAGACGGCGGCGTTGGTGAACCCGAGCTGCTCGGCGATTCCGGTGATCCGGCCGTAGCCGCAACCGAAGTCGACGAGCCGGGCCGTGGCGTGGCGTTCAGACCGCGCAGCCACCCGACCTCGATCGGATGGGTGAAGGTCTTCGTGGCGCCGACGGTGTCCCAGTAGCCGCGTTGGTTCTCCAGCCCCGCCACGATCACGATCTTTCCAAACCCGACGGACCGGACCGAGACCCGAGCCCGCCGGCGCCGAGGAAACGGTGAGCGCGGGCGGTGGCGGCCGGCCCGCGCTCACCCGGTCTCAGAGAGCGGGGCTGTCGGCGGGGCGCAGCGTCGCCCAGCCCTCGTCGCGGGCCCGGGCCGCCGCCAGCAAGCCGCCCACGGCGGCCGCGTTGGTGATGTCGCCGCGGAAGACCATGGCCACCGCCTCGTCGAGGTCGATCCAGGCGACCTCGAGGTCGGCCTCCTCGTCCGTACGCTCGAAACGCTCCTCGTCCGGCACCGCCGACAGTTCACGGGCCAGGAAGATGCGGATCGTCTCGTCGGCGAAGCCGGGCGACGTGTGCAGGTCGATCAGCAGGTGGAACAGGCTCGCCCGCAGGTCCGCCTCTTCCTCCAGCTCGCGGGCCGCGGTGGCCTCGGGGGCCTCGTCGCTGACGTCGCGCAAGCCGGCCGGCAGCTCCCAGAGCCGCCGCCCCACCGCGTGGCGGTACTGCCGGATCAGCACGACCCGGCCGACGTCGTCGAGGGCGACCACGCCGACCGCGCCCTTGTTCTGCACGACGTCGCGCCGGGCTGTGCCCCCGGACGACATCGTCACCTCGTCGGTGAAGACCGTGAAGATCGGGCCCTCGTACCGCGGGGTCCGCGAACGCGTCTCGTGCGCGAAGGAGGTCACGACGCTTCCACCGGCAGCTCGTCGGCCGCCGCGTACTCCACGGCCGCCTTGACCAGGCCGTCGAACAGCGGGTGGGGACGGGTGGGACGGCTCTTCAGCTCGGGGTGGGCCTGGGTGGCCACGAAGTACGGGTGGGTCTCGCGGTCGAGCTCGATGAACTCGACGAGGCGGCCGTCGGGCGAGGTGCCCGAGAAGACCAGGCCGGCCTCCGTGAGCTTGGCCCGGTAGTCGTTGTTGACCTCGTAGCGGTGGCGGTGCCGCTCCGAGATGTCGGTCGAGCCGTACACCTCGGCGACGATCGAGCCCTCGGTCAGCGCCGCCGGGTAGGCGCCCAGGCGCATCGTGCCGCCCAGGTCGCCCTTGCCGGCCACGATGTCCTCCTGGTCGGCCATCGTCGAGATCACCGGGTACGGGGCCCGCTCGTCGAACTCGAGCGAGTTGGCCCCGGCCAGACCGGCCAGGTGGCGCGCGGCGTCGATCGTCATGCACTGCAGCCCGAGGCAGATGCCCAGGATGGGGATCCGGTTCTCGCGGGCGTACCGGGAAGTATTGATCTTGCCCTCGATGCCGCGGACGCCGAAGCCGCCGGGGATCACGATGCCGTCGACGCCCTTGAGGGCAGCCGCGGCGCCGGCCGTGGTCTCGCAGTCGTCGCTGGGCACCCAGCGCAGCTGGATCTTGACGTTGTTGCCGAAGCCGGCGGCCCGGATGGCCTCGCTGACCGACAGGTACGCGTCCGGCAGGTCGACGTACTTGCCGACCAGCGCGATCGTGATCGTCCGCTTCGGATGGTGCACGCGGTGCAGCAGATCGTCCCACTGCGTCCAGTTCACGTCGCGGAAGGACAGACCCAGACGGCGTACGACGTACGCGTCCAGCCCCTCCTGGTGCAGCACCTTGGGGATGTCGTAGATGCTGGGGGCGTCGGGCGCGGCCACCACGGCCTCACGGTCGACGTCGCAGTAGAGCGCCAGCTTGTGCTTCAGCTTCTCGGGGATCTCGCGGTCGCTGCGGCACACCAGCGCGTCGGGCTGGATGCCGATGTTGCGCAGGGCCGCCACCGAGTGCTGGGTCGGCTTGGTCTTGAGCTCGCCCGAGGGCGCCAGGTACGGCACGAGCGAGACGTGCAGGTAGAAGACGTGGTCGCGGCCGACCTCGTGGCGCACCTGACGGATCGCCTCGAGGAACGGCAGCGACTCCATGTCGCCGACCGTGCCGCCGACCTCGGTGATGACGACGTCGGGCCGCCGGCCGGACTCGTCGGGGTCGGCCATCGCGAAGATGCGCGACTTGATCTCGTTCGTGATGTGCGGGATCACCTGGACCGTGTCGCCCAGGTACTCACCGCGGCGCTCCCGGGCGATGACGGCCGAGTAGACCTGGCCGGTCGTGACGTTCGCCTTGCCGGAGAGCGACCGGTCGAGGAACCGCTCGTAGTGACCGACGTCGAGGTCGGTCTCGGCCCCGTCCTCGGTCACGAAGACCTCGCCGTGCTGGAAGGGGTTCATCGTGCCCGGGTCGACGTTCAGGTAGGGGTCGAGCTTCTGCATGACGACCCGGAGCCCGCGCGCGGTCAGAAGATTACCGAGGCTGGAGGCGGTGAGGCCCTTGCCCAGCGAGGAGGCGACGCCCCCGGTGACGAAGATGTGCCGCGTGTCGCGCACTGTAGAGGCCAACGCCCTGCTCCCGTGGTCGCCTGATTGTGACTGCGGCCGGGGCGAGGCCCCATCCACGGGAGTCCACCGTAACACCTATGGCGGCGGCCGCACGTTCGGGCTGGTGGTGACGCGTGTCCGCAGTCGGGCGATCACGCAGAAGTGACCGACGAGGCCTGACCGCGCAGGGCCGGACCGCCCGGACCGTCGGACTCCCCGTCGGGGCGGGTGCGGTCGGCGGCGTGCAGCAGCACCCTCAGCGCGGTGAGCACCGCGGTCGGCACGGCAGCCGCTGCGGCGGCGCCGGCGACGGTCAGCGCCGATCCGTTGAGCACACCGGCGATGAGCACGGCCACGGTGATCCCGGCCCCGGCCGCCCGCAGCGCCGGGTGCAGCCCGAAGAGCCGGTTGAGCCCGCCCCACGGCGAGAACTGGCAGAAGGCCAGCATCAGCACCCCGGCCACGGCCAGGATCGTCAGCGGGCTGTCCAGCAGCGCCTGCCCGTTGGCGGTGGCCGCGCGCTGCATGGCCGGCCCGGCGGTGCCGTTGCCCAGCTCGGTCAGCAGCCGGCCCACGATGCCCTGGTCGGCCGCCGGCCGGCGCAGGTCGACCGCCGCGAAGCCGATGGTGACGGCCAGTCCGGCCAGCGCGGCCCAGGCGAAGCGCGAGAACGTCAGCCAGCCGCCGGTGGTGATGGCGGCGGCCACGCAGACCCCGGCGGTGACGGCGATCGCGCCCACCGGGTCGGCGCCCAGATAGGGGCTGCCCACGACGACGACGCCGATCCCGCCCAGCAGCACCATGACGACCGGCCGCCACGGCTTGGCGATCCACTGGGCCAGCGAGCCGGCCAGCACGAGCAGCCCGGCCACGAACACGCCGAGGCCGACCCCGCCCACCCCGGCATACCGGCCGCCGGACACCGCCGAATAGCCGGCGACGCCGTTGAGCTGCAACTGGGCCCCGGTGAGCAGGTCGAACCCGACGACCAAGGCCGCGATGGCGGCGACCGCGCCCAGCGGCCACAGGGTGCGGCCGTAGCGCGGGGCCAGCCGCACCAGCACGGTGCCGACCACGATGAACAGGCCGGTGACACTGCCGAAGACCCAGGCCGGGTGCCCGTAGCGCCACCACGGGGTGGCATCGGCCAGCAGCGCGGCCGGGATGGCCAGCGCGGCCGCGATCAGAGCGAGTTCCAGTACGGCGACCAGCCGCGCCGACGGCAGGGCCGGGCCCCGCGGTCCGGCGTGCCGGCGGGCGCGCACCATCACCGGGATGGTCAGCAGGAAGCACAGGATCTGCAGCCCGGCCAGCACCTTGAAGAAGATCTCGGCGACCGCGTTCTGGGCGACCGAGCGCTGGTCGGCGTTGTGCACGCCCAGCATCGCGTCGGCGACATCAGCCGGCCGGCCCTCGACCACAGTGGCGGTACGCCCGGCGAACAGCTTGTCGGGCGCGGGCCGGCCCAGCGCCGTCAGCACCGTGGGCGCGAGGTCGATCAGCTGCAGGTAGCCGTCGCGGCCGGTGCCGGCCGAGGTGAGCCAGCCACCGTTCCAGCCGTCGCCCTCGGCGATCGCCACGTGCAGGCGCGACGAGCGCTCGGTGTCGGACACCCCGGCCACCATCAGCAGGGAGCGCTGCGGGCGGGCGGCGACGACGCGGGCCAGCATGGCGTCGGCCGCCTGCGCCTGCTGCTGCCGCTGGGCGCCGCTGCCCGAGACCGCGCCCAGGTCGACGATGCTGAGGTTGCACTGCGACAGCAGGCCGGTGGGGTCGACCGGCAGCGACGGCTGGTACTTGTCGACGCGGCCGAACGGGCGGGCGGCCGCCATCGCCGCGGCCGGGCCGAAGGCGTACGTGCAGCGCACCGACTCGGCCAGGGCGCCGGGCACCGCCCCGTACGGAAGCGTGTCCTGGTTGTTCTGGACCACCGAGCGCTGTTCGGTGAGGTTGGCGCCGATGTCGTCGGGCTGGGTGAGCGCCGGCGACGCGGGCTCGCACTGGCTGCCCGTGGTGTGCCGGGGCCACGCGGCGTAGTTGCCGGCGCCGAGCGTCAGCCACCCGTCCGAGGGGCAGGTGACCCGCATCGCCGAGCGCACCGACAGCCAGCCGATCGAGCCCTTCGACGCCGCGGCCCAGAGCGTGGGCGTGCGCTGCGGGTCGAGGTCGTCCCAGCGCAGCCCGGCCGACCCGGCCACGATCACGTAGTCGGCGCTGCCGGTGTTGTTGTCGGTCGTCGGGCGGATCGCCAGTCCGGCGATGCCGGCCAGCGCGATCAGCCCGACCAGCAGGTAGGGCACCCAGGTCCAGCGGCGGCGGGCCGGCGGCAACGCGGCCGGACGGACCCGGCGCAGACGGTCGACGAGTCTCACGAACGGCCCGTCACTTCGGCGTACGCGGCGCGGACGTCGGCCACCGTGTCGGCCTCCCGCGGCCAGGTGGCGGCCTGCACCGGACCCCGGGCGGCGTAGTCGGCCCGCAGCGCCGGATCGTCGAGCAGGGCCCGGACAGCGTTGTCGAGCGCGTCGACGTCGTCCGGCGGGATCAGCATCGCCGCGTCACCGACCAGGCCGGGCAGCCCGCCCACGGCCGTGCTGATCAGCGGCACGCCCGACTCGAGGGCCTCCTGTGCGAACAGCTGCCGCGCCTCCCACTCGCTGGTGATCACCGCGAGGTCGGCCCCGAGCAGCAGGTCGGCCACGTCGTTGCGCCGGCCGAGCAGGTGGAACGGCGCGTGCTTCCGCGACGCCCGCTGGGCCAGGAACATGTAGCTGGGCCCGGAGCCGGCCACCACGACCACCGGCGCCGGGTCGAGGTCGCGCCAGCGGGCCGACGCGTCGACCAGCAGGTCGTAGCGCTTCTGCGGGTGCAGGCGGCCCACCGAGACGATGAGCGGGGTGTCGGGCGGCAGGCGGAACTCCGCCCGCACGGCCGAGCGGGTGCGCTTGGGCAGCGGCAGGGTAGGGGCCGCGACGGCCCCGAGGCGGGCATTGCGGGCGCCCAGCGCGGTGGCCCGCTCGACCAGGTCGTCCGAGGCGCCCAGGGTGAGCGTGGCGTTGCGCGCGACGAGCCGCTCGACCAGCAGCGACGCCTGCCCGCGCAGGCCCTTGCGCGACAGCACGGCGTTGTGCCACGTGACAACCAGCGGCGTGCCGGAACGCGCCAGCTGGGCCACGAAGGCGGCCCGGAAGCCGTGTGCGTGCACCACGTCCGGCCGGCGGGCCGAGAGGGCGCTGCGCAGTTGGCGTACGGCACCCGCGTCCTGCGGGCCGGGACTGGCCGGAATCTCGACCGGGACGAAGATGGCGCCCGAGCCGGCGAACCCGAACAGCTCGTCGGTGGCCGCGGGGCCGCACACCAGCACCTCGCAACCCGCCGCGACCAGGCCGCGGGCGAGCGAGGCGACGTGCTGGCCGACCCCACCCGTGCTGGAGGCCAGCACCAGTGCCACCGAACCACGCCAATCCTCGCCCACGGAACCTCCTTCTCAGGCCGCGCGGCGGCGCAGGCGGCGAGCCAGCGGCGCCAGTTCGCGGCGGGCCATCGGGTAGGCGGCGCCGACGAAGGCCACCAGCACGACGAGCCCACCCAATATGCCTTGCACGATGCTGACAACAGCCTGCGGGGTGTCGCCGAGCAGGCGGTCGACCCCGACCACCACACCCCACCCGGCGAGCGCGGCGCAGGTGGCCGCCACGACACCAACCGCCGTGGCGCGGCCAAGACCGGCGAGAGCCGGCGGGCCCGCGTGCCGCCGCACGGCGATCACCAGCAGCACGCCGATGACCGACATACCGATGGCGTTGGCCAGCCCGAGCCCGAACACCTGACGGTCCTCGCCCAGACCGGCCAGGGCCAGGGCGGATCCGGCGGCCACAAGCCAGCCGACCGCCGTCGAGAACGCGGCTGCGACCGTGGCCCCCCGGGCATACAACGCCCGCGAGAGCAGGGCGAACAGCGCGTAACCGAACAGACCCGGCGCGAAGCCCACGATGCCGGACGACGCGGGGGCGGCGTCGATCAGATAGGCGAGGGGACCGGCCAGGGCGATCAGAGCAGCCACGCCGAGGCCCGCCAGCAGGATCACCGACCGCGCCGCCGCCGACAACGCGTGCGCGTATGCGTCCTCTTCGCCTCGGCTGGCCGCGGCCGAGAGTGCCGGATACACGGCAGTCGCCATCGGCACTGCCAGCACCGCCCACGGCAGCAGGAACACGGTCTGCGCGGCGTTGTAGAGGGTCAGCCCGTCGCTGACCGCGAGCGCGATGGCGACGATCGTCATGAGCTGCTGGGAGCCGACGGTGACGGCACCCGCCCAGCCGAGCCGCACCGCCTGCCGACCGGTGTCGCCCGGGAAACGCAGGGCCGGCCGCAGTCGCAGCTTCACCTTGCGCAGCGGGATCAGCAGGCAGAGCGCGAGGACCACGACCCCGCAGGTGGTGCCGATCGACAGGGTCAGCGCGCCGGTGCGGGTCAGCCCGGCGAAGTCGGTCTTGGCTCCGTCCACCGCCGCGTACGTGAGGTAGGCCGCCATCACCGTGACGCTGGACAGCAAGGGGGCGATGACCGGCCAGGCGAAGCGGTGGTGGGCCTGGAGGATGCCGGTCAGCACGATGCCGATGCCGTACAGCGGCAACTGCGGCGCGAAGATCCGCAGCATGCTCGCGGCCGTCTCCTGATGGTCCGGCGGCACCTTGGGCAGCAGCCCGGCGATGGGGCCGGCCAGCAGCGCGACCAGGATGGCCAGCGGCACCATCAGCACCAGCACCCAGGTCAGCAGGGCCGATGAAACCGCGTTGACCCGCTCGCGGTCACCAGCCGATACCGCTCCGGCCAGCAGGGGAACAACCAGGCTGGCCAGGGCCCCGCCCGCGACCAGCTCGAAGACGATGTTCGGGATCGTGTTGGCGGCGTTGTAGATGTTGCCGAGGTCTTCGTGGCCGACCGTGTGCAGAAAGACGAACGTACGACCGAATCCGGCGATGCGGGCCACCACCGTCAGCACGGTGATCAGCGCCGCCGCCCCCACGATCTTCGCGCCGGGGCCGACGATCCTCGCGGCACGCTGGGCGGTCTTCGCGGCAGGCTGGGCCTTCCCAGCGGCAGGCTCGGCGCTCCTCGCGGCAGGCTCGGCGGTCGAGCCTCGCTGCTCGCCGGACCCGCCGCGGGTGTCGCTCACGCCTGCGGAGGGCGACGGCCCAGCTCGTCGAGGGCGCGCAGCCACGGCGTGTCGTTGATGACCTGGGTGAAGCTGATCTTCTCGCTGGCCGCGGTGAGCGCGCCCAGCACGGTCAGCGCGGCCAGCCGCCCGCCGGGGCCGCAGCGCGCGATCAGAGCCACGCCGAGCAGCGCGCCCAGCGCGTTGGCGCCCGCGTCACCCAGCATGATCTCTTCGCCCAGGTCGTCCGGCAGCAGCGCCGCCGAGGCGCCGAGAGCGCCGGCCGCGATGCCGCCGCGGCGCCCCACAGCCAGCGGCGCGCCCAGGATGGCCCCGGCCTTGATCGCCCGGCCCGGTCGCAGGTCGAGCAGGTTGACCAGGTTGGCCAGGCCGGCGACGACCCCCGCACCGAGCAGCACGTCGGTGGTGCGCCCGAGGCGGCTGGGCCGGTTGCTGCCGACCAGCGCGCCGGCCACCAGGCCGGCCGCGCCCACCCCGGCGATCTTCACCAGGCCGCTGGTTATCCGCCCCTCGCGGAGCGCGCCCAGGTGACCGGCGAAACCCTTGGCCGCCTTCTGCTCGGGCCGGTTGCCGGCGATGTCGTCGTAGAGCCCGACCGCCCCCGAGACCGCCCCGGCCGTCACGGCCGCCGCGGCGAGCCGGCCGCTGCCCGCGCCGAGTGCCGCGGCCGCGGTCGCGCCCGCGGCGAGCGCTGGACCACCCGCGAGGGTGACCGTGCGGCCGTGGAAGTTCGTGCGCTCGAGCACGCCCGCGTGCTGGTCGCGGCGGATCCAGGCGAGCGCGGCCCGGGCGACGGCCGCGCCGGCGCCGAACGAGCGGAGGGTTGCCATGGGTCGGAAGTCTAGAGAACCGGCGCTACGAGGCGGCCTTGGGCACCAGCGAGGACGCGCCGGCGGCCAGGCCGTAATGGCCGACCTCGTCGTCCACGACCCGCTCGACGGTGGCCATGGCCGACGCGACCTGGCCGTCGGCGGTGCTCGCGTTGTCGACCGTGGAGATCCTCTTGACCAGAGTCGGGTCGCCGCGCACGGCCGAGATCACGTTGCCCTCGCCCACGCCGACACCCGCCACCACCAGCGGACGGTTCTTGCTCACCTCGGTGGCCATGTAGACCAGCGACTGCGACTTCTTGGCCGCGTCCTTGTCGACGGCCGGCGCGCCGCTGATCATCACGGTGGCCTCGGCCCCGCCCACCGCCTTGTCATCGACCGAGATGTAGCTCTGCTCGCTGTAGGCGGTCAGCACCGCCGTCACGTCACCAGCGGCCGGCTGGGTGGCCGTGACCGGGCTGCGCTGCAGCAGCGCGAGCGCGAGCTGGGCGCTGGCCGTCTCGACGCCGTTGCTGTTCAGCGGCACGGCCGCGATCGGGATGGTCGGCTGCGACGACTCGTTGGCCAGGTCGAGCAGATCGAGCTCGACGGCCGGGTCGAAGAACTTGTCCTGCACCGTGACCTTGGCCGTGATCGTGGCGCCGGCGATGGTCAGCATCGAGATGACCTTGTCGGCGTACTGGTCGGTGCCGGGCAGGGCCAGCACCGCGAGCTTGCGCCCGGCGAGCTTGCCGTTGAGCACGGTGGGCGCAATCTCGGTGGCGAACTCCTGGCTGCGGTTGATCTCCTCGCGGTACTGGTTGATCTCGTCCCGCTTGTTGCCCAGGTCTTTGTTGAGCGCGGTGATCTGGCTCTTGAGGTTGTCGGCCACCGGACCGTTGAGCGCCGCGGTGCCGACGACCAGGCCGATGGCCAGGGCGAGGAAGACCGCGGTGAGCGACACCACGTGGTACCGGAAGTTGATCACGACAATGCCCCGTAAACGTCAGAAAAGATGTCCGAGCTGGAAAACCAGATTGTCCCACCACTCGGAAACCACGGTCAGGTACGCCTTCCCGACCGTCGACACGGCCACCGCCGAGGCCATCGCGGCCGTCGCCGACAGCACCAGGAGCAGCAACGCCGAGCCGGAGATGTTCTGCTTGTAGAGCCGGCTCACGCCCTTGGCGTCGACCAGCTTGCCGCCGACCTTGAGCCGGGTGAGGAAGGTGGAGGCCATGCCGCCGCGGCCCTTGTCGAGGAACTCGACCAGGTTGGCGTGCGTGCCCACGGCCACGATCAGGGTGGCGCCCTTGTCGTCGGCCAGCAGCATCGCCAGGTCTTCGCTGGTGGCGGCGGCCGGGAAGGTCAGCGCGGCCACGTTCAGGTTGTGCACCCGCTCGAGGCCGGGGGCCCGGCCGTCCGGGTACGCGTGCACGACCACCTCGGCCCCGCAGCGCAGCACGTCGTCGGTCACCGAGTCCATGTCGCCGATGATCATGTCGGGCGTGTAGCCGGACTCGACCAGCGCGTCGGCCCCGCCGTCGACGCCGATCAGCACCGGCTTGTACTCGTGGATGTAGGGCCGCAGGACGTCCAGGTCGTCCTTGTAGTCGTAACCCCGGACCACGATCAGCACGTGCCGCCCGGCGATGCGGGTCTGCACCTCGGGCACGCCCACGCCGTCGAGCAGCAGGTCGCGTTCCTGCTTCAGATAGTCCATGGTGTTCGCGGCGAATGCCTCGAGCTGCACTGACAGCCCCTCGCGGGCGTCGGCCATCGAGCGCGCCACGGTCTCCGCGTCCTGCCGCACGCCGGAGGCGACCGCCTCGCCGTCGAGCAGCACGGTGTCGCCCTCGACGACCACCGAGTCGCCCTCGCGCAGCTTCTCGAAGATCTCCTCGCCGAGGTCGTCGATCAGCACGACGCCGTTCTTGATCAGCACCTCGGGGCCGAGATTCGGGTAGCGGCCCGAGATCGACGGCTTGGCGTTGAGCACGACAGCGACGCCGACGGCGACGAGCGCGTCGGCGGCCACCCGGTCGATGTCGACGTGATCGATCACGGCGATCTCGCCCGGGCGCAGCCGGCCGGTCAGACGCTTGGTCCGGCGGTCGAGGCGGGCGGTGCCGGCGAGGGCATCGGGATCGGTGCTCCGCGCGCGGCGCAAAGTGGGAAGTCGCATCACGGCCATCCTGACATGCCGAATCACGCGCCTGGCACGCGACATGCGCGATCTCACCCACAAAAGGGGCATTCGCCCCGCTAGTCCCTCTCGGTCATGGTGCCATGACCGAACCTGCTGGTCAGGCCCTTTTTTCGCGACCCGCGACGGCGAGCAGCTCTTCCGCGTGGGCGATGCCCAGATCCGAGTCGGGCAGACCGGCGAGCATGCGCGAGAGCTCCCGCGCCCGTTCGGTCTCCTCGACTATCCGGACCCCGCTGGTGGTGATCGCGCCGCTGGTGTCCTTGGCGACGACCAGGTGGCGGTCGGCGAACGCGGCCACCTGCGGCAGGTGGGTCACCACCAGCACCTGGTGGGTGCGCGAGAGCCGGGCCAGCCGCTTGCCGATCTCGACCGCGGCGGTGCCGCCCACACCCGCGTCGACCTCGTCGAACACCAGCGTCTCGGGGCCGCCGGCGCCGGCGAAGACGACCTCTATCGCGAGCATCACCCGGGAGAGCTCACCGCCGGACGCGCCCTTCTGCAGCGGCAGCGACGGCGCGCCCGGGTGGGCCAGCAGACGCAGTTCCACCTCGTCGGCGCCGTCGGGGCCGACGGGCAGGTCGCCGGCGGTCGGCTCGTCCTTGCCGGTCACCCGCGGGACGACCGCGACCTCGACCTTGGCGTGCGGCATGGCCAGGCCGGCGAGCTCGACGCTGACCGCCTCGGAGAAGCGGCCCGCCGCCTCGACCCGGGCCTCGGTGAGCCGGGCCGCCAGCTCGCCCACCTGGGCGGACAGGCGCTGACGTTCCTTGTCGAGCTCGTCGAGCAGCTCGTCGGACGAGTCGAGCGCGGCCAGCTTGGTGCGCGCCTGCTCGGCCCAGACGATGACGCCCTCGACGTCGTCGGCGTACTTGCGGGTGAGCGCGCGCAGCTCGGCCCGGCGCTCGTAGATCTGCTCGAGGCGGGCCGGGTCGGCGTCGAGGCTGCCCAGGTAGGCCGACAGCTCGGACGAGACGTCGGCGACCAGGGTGGCCGCCTCTTCGATGCGGGCCGCCAGCTCGCCCAGCATCGGGTCGACCGGGGCCTGCGCCTCGAGGGTGCGGCGGGCCGTGCCGAGCAGCTCGGTCGCGTCGGGCGCCTCGTCGGTGACCTCGACCCCGCCGGCCAGCGCCTGGGCGGCCAGCGCGGCGGCGATCCGCAGCCCCTCGGCGTGCTCGAGCCGCTGCACCTCGGCCCGCAGATCGTCGTCCTCACCGGGCTGGGGATCGACCCGGCTGATCTCGTCGAGGCCGAGCTTGAGCAGGTCTGCCTCTTGCGAGCGGGCCCGCGCGTTGCGGCGGCGGTCGGCCAGATCGTCGACGACGGCCCGCAAGCGGCCGTACGCCTCGCGGTAGGTCTCGAGAAGTTTCTCGTGTTCCGGGCCGGCGAAGCGGTCGAGCGCGGCCCGCTGCTCGGCCGGGCGCAGCAGGCGCAGCTGGTCGGACTGGCCGTGCACGGCGAGCACCCGCTCGCCCAGGTCGCTGAGCATCGCCACCGGCATGCTGCGGCCACCGACATGGGCCCGGGAGCGGCCCTCGATGGTCACCGTGCGGCTCAGCAGCACCGAACCGTCGTCGTCGATCTCGCCGCCGGCGTCGGTGATGCGCGTGGTCACCTCGCCGGCGAGCTTGCCGCCCAGCCGCAGGCGGCCCTCGACGACCGCGCGGCCGGGATCGGCCCGGACCCGGCCCGCGTCGGCCCGGCCGCCGAACAGCAGGCCCAGACCGGTCACCACCATTGTCTTTCCGGCACCGGTCTCACCGGTGATGACGTTCATGCCCGCCGTCAGCCGCAGCGTCGTGTCGTCGATGACGCCGAGCCCGGTGATGCGCAGTTCCTCCAGCACACGGCAGACAGTATCGGTGCCCCCCGACATTTGCCCACCGGCGGTCACCACGGATCAGCGGCGATTGCCGCGCCAGCCCTCCACCGGAAGCGCGAACTTGGCCACGAGCACATCGGTGAATGGCCTCGGCTGGAGCCGGACCAGGCGTACCGGAAGCTGACCGCGCTCGACGGTGACCTTGGCTCCCGGCGGCAGGTCCCAGGTGCGGCGACCGTCACAGCAGAGCACGGCGAACGAGGTGTAGGGGTCGACGGTCAGCGCGAACGTCGACGTCGGCGCGGTCACCAGCGGCTTGCTGAACAGCGCGTGGGCGCTGATCGGCACCAGCAGCAGCGCCTCGACCTCGGGCCACACCACCGGGCCGCCGCCCGAGAACGCGTACGCGGTGGAACCGGTCGGCGTCGCGCACACGACACCGTCGCAGCCGTAACGCGCGAGCGGCCGGCCGTCGACGTCGACCAGCAGCTCGAGCATCTGCGCCCGCTGGCCCTTCTCGACGCTGACCTCGTTGAGCGCCCACGACTCGGCGATCACGCGGCCGCCGTACTCGGCCCGAACGTCCAGCGTCAGCCGCTCGTCCACCTTGTACGCGCCGTCGACGACGTCCTTGACGGCCTGGTCGAGGTGGTCGATCTCGGCCTCGGCCAGGAAGCCGACCTTGCCCAGGTTGATGCCCAGCAGCGGCGCCTTGACCGGGCGGGCCAGTTCGGCGGCGCGCAGGAAGGTGCCGTCGCCGCCCATCGCCAGCACGATCTCGACGCCCTCGGCCACGCCCCGGCCCTCGACGGGGGTCACCTCGGGCGGCAGGTCGAGATCGGCCACCTCTTCGGTGATCACACGGACCTCGAAACCGGCCGCCAGCAGGTCCTGCGCGACCGTGCGAGCGTGCTGTGTGCTCTGCCGCCGGCCGGTGTGCGTGACCAGCAGGGCCGAGCGCGTCATGTGTCCTCCAAAGGGGATGCCGTCTGCTCCGGCCCGGCAGAAGCTACCTTGGTCGCGGGCCCGGCCGCGACAACTTCTTCGATCTGCGCTCGATCGGCGGGCGGAGCGTCGCGGCGGAACCAGACGAAGAACTCGACGTTGCCGCTCGGCCCCGGCAGCGGGCTCGCGGTCACCCCGGCCACGCCCAGACCCAGCTCGGCCGCGGCCGCCGCGACGTCCAGCACCGCCTCGGCCCGCAGCTTCCAGTCCCGGACGACCCCGCCCGCGCCGACCCGTTCCTTGCCCACCTCGAACTGCGGCTTGACCATGAGCGCCAGGTCGCCGTCGGGCGCCGTGCAGCCGGCCAGCGCGGGCAGCACCAGCCGCAGCGAGATGAACGAGAGATCCGCCACAGTCAGGTCGACGAGGCCGCCGATCGACTCCGGCGTGATGGCCCGGACGTTGGTGCGCTCGAAGATGACGACCCGCTCGTTCGTGCGGATCGGCCAGGCGAGCTGCCCGTAGCCGACGTCGACCGCCACCACCTGCCGGGCCCCCGCGCGCAGCAGCACGTCGGTGAACCCGCCGGTGGAGGCGCCGGCGTCGAGGCACCGGCGCCCCTCGACGGCGAGCCCCCGCGGGCCGAACGCGGCGAGCGCCCCGGCCAGCTTGTGCCCGCCCCGCGAGACGTACTCGGTCGCCGGATCCTCGCCGGTGACCAGCACCGGGTCGGCCGGGTCGACCATCGCGGCCACCTTGCGGGCGACCGTGCCACGCACCTGCACGCGGCCGGCCTCGACCAGCGCCGCTGCCTGCTCGCGCGAGCGGGCCAGCTTGCGGCGCACCAGCTCGGCGTCGAGCCGGGCCCGCTTCACCGGTCGATGCTCGCCAGGGTCTCCTGGAGAACCTGGTGAGCCGCCTCGTACTCGGCGATCTGTTCGGACGGGGCGAGCCGGGAAGCGTTCTCGAGAGCGCTCAGCACGGCGTCGACGGCCGGGTGGCCCGTTTCCCGCACGATCTCGCCGGTCTGCTGGTCGACAGCCTGCGGCACGCCGGTCGACGACTGTTGCGCCGGCTGCGGGCTCGGAGCGTGCATCGGCGGCCGCGGCACCGGCGGCGGCCCGGGGCGGAAATTACCCGGCGTCGGGAACGTCATCGGCTCACGCCTCCGGGCTCGAGGTCGGCGGCAGCTCGGTGGCGGCCGCGGCCTCGCGTACGGCGGCGTTGGGGGCATCGGCCGTGCCGGCCGGCGCGCTCGGCGTGGTCTTCTTGGCCACCGCCTTCTTCGCCGCCGTCTTCTTGGCCGCGGCCTTCTTCGCCGGCGCTTCGGTCACCGGTGCTTCGGTCGCCTTGACCGCCTTCTTGGCCGGTGCTTCGGTTGCCTTGGCCGCCTTCTTGGCCGGCGCCTTCTTCGCAGGGCGCGCGCCCTGCGCCTCGGCCTGGGCCGTGGCCGGGGCGATCTTCGCGGTCGCCTTCTGATCGGCCGGGATCACCTCGTCGGGCGGTGGCACGGCCTTCTTGGCGACCGTCTTCTTCGCGACCGCCTTCTTGGCCGGGGTCTCGCGCGGGGTGTTGGCCGGCGGCTGCGACGGCGTGGTGCCCGCCGACGGCATCGCGTTGGGAACCGCCTTCTTGGCCACCGCCTTCTTGGCCGCACGCGGCCTCGGCGCCGGCTCGTCGACCCGGGTGCCGCCGACGCCCTCGCTGGGCGCGTCGGCCGCGATCCCGGTCTGGGCGCGCGACTCGGCGTCCCGCAGCTGCCGTTCCAGATCCCGAACGCGGGTGGTCAGCTCGGTGACCTCCTCCGCGGTGGCCAGGCCGACCACGCCGAGCGCCTTGTCGACCTCGTAGCGCACGATGTTGGTCAGCGCCTCACGGTTCGCCATGCCGGCCGACAGCAGATCGTCGACCAGGCCCTGCAACTGCGCGGCCGTGGCACCGCCACGGTTCACCACGTCGCCCACGACCTTCTGGGCGCGCTTGCGCGGTACTTCGGTCAGTCCGAGCGCCATCTCCAGATACGCCCGCCATGCGTCCGGCATGTTCCGCTCCTCTCGCGGCTCGTCGGGTGCAACGCTACCGGTCGGTCGGCCTGTCCTCGTGAGGTACGGTGCGGTACGCGTACAGGTGTCGTGAGGAAAGGGTTCAGATGGCCACCGTGGACGAGTGCCGGCAGGCTCTGCACGACCTGGCCGCGAGGCTGCAACGCAACGCCGAGACCCGCGGCCGGCTCGACTTCGACCGCACGCTGGCGTGCCGCGTCCCCGACCTGCGGACGGCCTTCCACGGCCGGCTCACGGACGGTCTGCTGGTCGACATCGCCGACGGCGACGACCCGAAGGCGAAGATCGCGCTGATCGCCGACAGCGACGAGCTGCTGGCCCTCATCGCCGGCAAGCTCGACGTCACCCGCGCCCTCGCCGGTCGCCAGATCCAGGTCAAGGCCAACCCGTTCGACCTGCTCAAGCTGCGCAAGCTGCTCTGAGGCTCACCGTCCGGCGGCGCCCAGCGCGGGCATCGCTGCTCTGAGGCTCACCGTCTCGCGGGGCCCAGCGCGGGCATCGCTGCTCTGAGGCTCACCGTCCGGCGGGGCCCAGCGCGGGCATCCGCCACCCCGGCGGCCAGCCGCTGTTCTGAGGCTCACCGCCCGGCGGCGCCCAGCGCGGGCATCCGCCACCCGGCCGCCAGCCGGGACGGGTGCAGGTTGACCCCGCCGCCGAAGAACTCGGTGAACTTCATGATCAGCGGGTCCCATCGCAGCGGGTCGACGTGGGCGGTGCCCGGCACGAGCAGGCTCTGCTCGACGTGCGTCCGCAGAACTTCGATCTCGTACGCCGTGGCGTGCAGATCCCCGGTGAAGCGGTGCGCCCGGGCGACGCGGCATTCCAACTGGATCGGGCACTCGGCCACTCGCGGCGGCGCCACGAGAACCGACGTCTGCCGGGTCAGCCCGCCGAGCGCGAACTTGTCGGCCACGTACCGGTAGCCCTGCTCGGCCTTGGCCGGCGGCACGTCGGGGCGTCCCGTGGTCAGGGCGATCCGGTCGACCGCGCCCACCAGCGCCGAGGACGGCAGGTTGAGCACGCACTCGCGTTCGCGGCGCAGGTTCTCGGCGGTACGGCTGCGATCGCCCATCCCGAGCATCGCCGACTGGCCCAGCCACCACGCCGACGACATGGGTGCCAGGTTGGCTGTGCCGTCCGCGTTGAGCGTGCTGATGAGCACCACCGGGGTGCCGAAGTACAGGACCTTGAGACCGGGTACGACATGCATGGCTCCATGCTGGCCCGGCCGCCCGGCCGAGGGCTGGCGGCTTTCGGACGTCGCGTCGCCGCCCTGTCGGGCCACGAAGCAGACGTCTAGAGCTTCCAGGCGCCGAGCAGTTCGCGGGCCGCGTCGGAGGCGGCCGTGATGCCCGACAGGGGAACGCCCGACCACGTGGCCGCGCACAGCAGACGCAGCGCCACGACCGGGTCGCCGGCGCCGGCGAGCGTCACCGTGTCGCCGTCGCGGTCCACCCGCCAGCCGCCCGCGTCCTCCGCCTTCAGCGGCACGGCAGCCTCGGCCGCCGGGCGGAACAGGCCCGACAGATCCGCCGCCACGAACGTGGGACGCTCGGACTCATCGGCCGCCAGCAGATCGGCCGGGCCGCTCACGCCGGTCAGCACGAGCAGACTGTCCAGGCCCGCGGCGACCGCGCCCCGGATGTCGGTGTCGAGGCGGTCGCCCACCACCAGCGGGTGCTCGGCGTGCGCCTGGGACGCGGCGGTGGTGAACAGGGCCGGTCCCGGCTTGCCGACCACCAGATCCGGGTCGCGGTCGAGCGCGGTGCGCAGCACGGCCACCAGCGAGCCGTTGCCGGGCAGCGGGCCGCGCGGGCTCGGCAGCGTGCGGTCGGTGTTCGTGGCCACCCACATGGCCCCGGCCCGCACCGCGAGCGAGGCCTCGGTGAGAACGCGCCAGCCGACGTCCGGGCCGTAACCCTGGACGACGGCGACCGGCTCGTCCCCGGCTTCGCCGACCGGGGTGAGGCCGGCCTCGCGGACCTCGTCGCGCAACGCGTCCGCGCCGACCACCAGCACCGGGGAGCCCGCGGGGAGCTTCTCGGCGAGCACGGCCGCCGCGGCGCCGGCCGAGGTGAGAACCTCGGCCGGTGCCGCCGGCACACCCATTCCGGTGAGCAGCGCGGCCACGTCGGCGGCGCGGCGGGACGCGTTGTTGGTCGCGTACGCCACCGCTGTCTTCCGCCCCCGCAACTGCCCGACCGCCTCGGCCGCGCCGGCGATCGGCTTGTCGATCAGGTAGACGACGCCGTCGAGGTCGAAGACGACCAGGTCGTAGCCGCCCGCCAGATCGGCCGTCACTCCTGCGACGGCTTCCGCTCGCTCACGAACTCGTCGGCCGCCTTCTCGTCCTTCTCGTCCTTCTCGTCCCGGCCCGCCTCGGCCCGCTTCTCGTCGGCCAGTTCCTCGGCGTCCGCCTCGAGCTCCTCGGCGACGTCCTCGACGGCGACCGGGTCGGTGTTGACATCGGTGTCCGCCACCGCGGCCACCTCGTCGTCCCCGTCCTCGACGTCGTTACGGGCGGCGGGCTCGTCGTCCTCGTCGTCGCCGTCCTCGTCGTCGCCGCGGGCCGCCGGCTCGTCGTCCTCGTCCTCGTCGTCCTCGATGTCGCCGCGGGCCGCGGGCTCGTCGTCCTCGTCGTCGCCGTCCTCGATGTCGCCGCGGGCCGCCGGCTCGTCGTCCTCGTCCTCGTCGTCGTACTCGTCGTCCTCGTCCTCGTCGTCGTACTCGTCGTCCTCATCGTCGTCGTCGACGGTCGCGCGCTCGTCGTCGCCGTCGAGCTCGGCCTCCTCCTCGGCGGGAGTCGTGCCGCTGCGCCTGTCACCGTCGTCCGGCTCGGTGTCCTCGTCGGCCAGGGTCACGCCGTCGAGCTCGAGCAGTCGCTCGGCCGCGTCGGTGAGGCCCTCGTCGTCGGCCGTCGCGGCCCGGGTGAACCACTCGCGGGCCTCCTCGCGCCGGCCGGCGGCGAGCAGGGCATCGGCGTACGCGTAACGCAAGCGCGCCGCCCACTCGGCGTCCTCGTCGGTGTTGAGCTCGCGTACCTGGAGCATCGACACCGCCGCGTCGTTCTGGCCGAGGTCGGTGCGGGCGCCGGCCGCCACGATCAGCAGCTCGATCGCCCCCGACTTGTCCATCTTCTCGAGGTCGGCGCCCCGGTAGAGGTCGATGGCCCGCTCCGGGCGGCCCAGCGCGCGCTCGCAGTCGGCCAGCTCGGCCAGGTGCGTCTGCTGCCCGGTCATCCGGTGGTACGTACGCAGCTCGGCGATCGCGGTCGTCCAGTCCCCCGCCGCGTACGCGGCCAGGCCCACGGCCTCGCGCACCACGGCGATGCGCGACGCGAGCCGCCGGGCCGCGATCGCGTGCTGGAGCGCCAGCTCGGCGTCCTCGTCAATGATCTGACCGGCCGCGACGAGGTGCCGGGCGACCTTGTCGGCGATCTCCCGGGCCAGCGACAGCAGCTCCGAGCGGACCTCCTTGTCGAGGTCGGCCGCCTCGATGTCCTCGGGGATCTCGGGCGCTACGAACGCCACCTGGTCCTCGCGGGCCCGCTCGTCGTTCGCCGGGTGCCGATTCTCGCGGTCGTCGCGGACGCTGGGGGCGCGGTCCTCACGCTCCCGGAAGCCGCGGTCGTCCCGGCTGCGGAAGCCACCGTCGCGAGGGCCGCGGTCCTCGCGGTCGCGGAAGCCACCCTCGCGCGGTCCCCGGTCGCCCCGGTACCCGCCGCGGTCGCCCCTGTCCTGGTAGCCGCCCCGGTCGCCCTGCGGACGGTCGCGGAAGCCGCCGCCGCCGCGGTTGCCCGGCCGGTCGCCCTGCGGGCGGTCCCGGAAGCCGCCACGGTCCTGGAAGCCACCGCTGGGCCGGTCGCCCCGGTCCTGGTAGCTGCCGCCCTGCGGACGGTCGCCGCCGCGGTAACCGCCGGAGCCACCCTGGTAGCTGCCGCGGGCGCCGCCGGCATCGCGGTCGCCCCGGTAGCCGCCGCTCTGCGGACGGTCGCCACCACGGAACCCGCCCCGGTCGTCCCGGCCGCGGTCCTGGTAGCCGCCACCCTGCGGGCGGTCACCCCGGCCCTGATAGCCGCCACTCTGAGGGCGGTCACCACGGTCCTGGTAGCCGCCGCCTTGCGGACGCTCGCCGCCCCGGTCGTCCCGGCCCTGGTAGCCGCCGCGCTCGCGGTCGCGGAACCCGCCCTGCGGACGGTCACCACGGCCCTGGTAGCCGCCACCCTGGGGACGGTCACCACGGTCACGGAAGCCACCGCCCTGAGGACGGTCACCGCGATCCTGATAGCCACCGCTCTGGGGACGGTCACCACGGCCCTGATAGCCACCGCCCTGGGGACGGTCACCACGGTCACGGAAGCCACCGCCCTGAGGACGGTCACCACGGCCCTGATAGCCACCGCCCTGGGGACGGTCACCACGGTCACGGAAGCCACCGCCCTGAGGACG
>NZ_JAMQOL010000069.1:0-85927 GCF_023717965.1 Paractinoplanes hotanensis
CTCCACCATCACGCCCATAACAGATCAACGGACCACAATCCGTCAAGCTACGGGTTATTTCTCGGCGAGCCCTTAGGCGAGCAGCGGGAGTCTGCCGACCAGCTTGTCGACCGGGTTGCGCGGGCCCACGATGCTGACCGCGTAGTAGTCGAGGCCGTCGGCGGCGGTGCCGGCCACGGACGACAGATATTCGGTGTAGACGCGGGTGTGCTGCGCGGCCGCCGGCATGTCGGCCACGAAGAAGTCGGCCCGGGCGGCCGCCTTGGCGCGGATCGTGCGCAACGTGGCAGGGTCGGCCGACAGCACCGTGCAGCCCGCCCACGGCAGGCCCGGATGCGCGTTGCCGTCGGCGTCCACCGCGTCGTTGCCCAGCAGCCCGGCGACCGCCTGCGAGGTGGCGGCGGCGGTGCAGATGGCAGCGTTGGCCGCACGTCCGGCGGGCAGGTCGCCGTCGACCACGACGACCCATTTCAGCCGGGCGGCGCGGGTGGGCGCGCTCGGGTCGATCTCCGCCGGCTCGAATCCGATCATGTTGGCCTCCGTACGTCTGTGCAGCATGCGACCGAAATGCTAGGCAGCTGTTAGGTTCGACGGCAACAGATCCGTACTTGTATCGGAATGAGGGCCGAATCGGTGGACCTGGACGAACTAGATACGGCGATCCTGCGGGAACTCCAGTTGGATGCACGGAAGACCAACCGCGAGGTGGCGGCGGCCGTCGGCGTCTCACCCACCACGGCGCTCGACCGCACCCGGGCGCTGCGCCGGCGCGGCGTTATCCGCGGGGCGATCCTCGACGTCGACCTCAAGGCCGTGGGGCGGCCGGTGCAGGCGCTCATCGCCATCCGGATCCGGCCGCCGTCACGCCGCAACATCGAAGCGTTCCGCGAATGGGTGTCCACCCTGCCCGACACGCTGGGGCTCTACGTGACGACCGGCACCGACGACTTCATCGTGCACGTGGCCGTTCCCGACAACGACAGCCTCTACGAGTTCGTCATCGACCGGCTCACCCAGCGGCCCGAGGTGGCCGATGTGCGCACGTCGATCGTCTACGAGCACATCCGCAACAACCGGGTCAGGATGGGCTCATGACGAAGCTCTACGGCAAGCAGGTCGCGGCGGAGAAGCTGGACGGCTGGGTCTATCTGCCCGGCGCCCTGTACACCAGGATCGAGACCGGAGACTTCGGCACGGGCCTGACGCTGGTCAACGCCATCGCCGAGGTGGCCGCGCAGATGGACCACCACCCCGACCTCACGTTGCGCTATCCGGCGGTCGACATCCGCCTGACCAGCCATGACCTCGGTGGCGTGACGGCGCGCGACGTGCGCCTGGCCCGGGCGATCTCCTCGGTGGCGTCGGCCCTGGCCCTGCGGCCGTCGGTGGCCGAGGTGTCCCGGTTCGAGTGGGCGCTCGACAGCCCCGACTTCCACGGCGTGCGGCCGTTCTGGAAGGCGCTCCTCGCCATGGAGGAGGGTGAGAACGACCTCCTGGACCCGGCCGGCCTCAACCCCACGCTCTGGTTCCAGCAGTCCGGCCGTGAGGAGCCGCGCCAGCGCTGGCACCCCGACATCTGGCTCGACCCGTCCCAGGTGCAGCCGCGCATCGACGCCGCCGTGGCCGCGGGCGGCACGCTGGTCAGCGACGCCGAGGCGCCGGCCTTCTGGGTGCTGGCCGATCCCGAGGGCAACCGGGTGTGCCTCTGCACCTGGCAGGACCGCAACAACCCTCTCTAGTCGACGCTTCGGTACGGGGCCCGGCCCGGTGCCGAACAGGAGCTAAGCCGCGTGGGCCAGGGCGGCCAGCAGGGTGCGCAACTCGTGCAGGGCCCGCGGGTCGTGCCGTCGGCCCGCGGTGTCGACGACCTCGGTGACGCCGGCCAGCAGGCGGGTGGCGGTGGCGACGTCGCCGAGCTGGGCCAGGGCCTGCGCGGCGAGCCAGTCGCAGTAGGGGCGGGCCGCCCCGGCAGCCCGCATCTGCTCGACGAGGGTGAGGCAGACGTCGTCCAGGCCCGCGGCCAGCACCAGGCGAGCCAGGAAGTCGGTGCCGTGCAGCCACTCCGGCGTACCCGGGAAGAGG
This sequence comes from Paractinoplanes hotanensis, assembly GCF_023717965.1. NCBI lineage: Bacteria > Bacillati > Actinomycetota > Actinomycetes > Micromonosporales > Micromonosporaceae > Paractinoplanes > Paractinoplanes hotanensis. Next base: position 2,083 of record NZ_JAMQOL010000069.1, read on the forward strand.
TCCCGCAGCGTCTCCAGGGTGTCGACCGCCTCCTGCCGCTGCCCGGCGCCGATCAGGCTTCGGCCGAGGTCGAGCAGGGTTCGCGCGATCAACGCACGGTCGCCGCCCGCCTCCTGAAGCGTCCGCCGGGCCAGCTCGGCATTGCGCAGAGCCTTGGCCGCACGCACCTCGGGCCGGGCATAGCCTCCGTGCGCCAGAACGATGGCTCCCCGCGGCGCGACCGCCGTGCGAGGCGCCCGCCCGTCCACTCCGGTCAGCCGCTCGTGCACCCGCCCGGTCCAGCCGACGTCGTCCTTGCGGAACAGATGGGCTGCGGTGTTCGCATAGGGCAGCTCGTCGTGCGCGTTGTCCACCTCGACCTCGACGACTTCGGCCGTGTTGCCCGTCAGCAGATCCCGCAGCTTTTCCGGATCTCCGACATACCGCTGGTCGGCGTCCACACTGAGCACCCAGAGAGCGCTCCAGCCCTCCAGAGCCGCGTTGCGGGCCGCGGCGAAGTCATCGGTCCACCGGCCGAGGGTGACGATCGCGCCGCACTCAGCGGCGATCTGAGGCGTTTCGTCAACTGACCCGGTGTCGTGAACGCGTACCTCGTCGACCACACCGGCCAGAGACGCGAGACACCCGGCCAGTTCAGCGGATTCGTCCCGCACGATCAGGCAGGCGACCAGAAACGGTTTGCTCACAAGCACCTGTTCGGCACACAAGCCACAAATCTGAAGCCGAACGTCCCGGCGAACTGATCCAAGTCGACGTCAAGAAGATCGGCCGCCTACGCGACGGCGGCGGCTGGCGCGTACACGGCCGCGACAGCACCCAACACCGCCAAACTGAACGTGACCGTGACGCCGGCCGCCGCGTCGGCTCCGAATACGTCCACGCCGCGATCGACGACCACACCCGTCTGGCCCACGCCGAATCCACCCCGTGAGAAAGCCGCCACCTGCGCCGCCGGGTACTTCGCCCACCACGGCATCCAGCACATCGAACGCGTCATGACCGACAACGGCTGGCACTACCGGCGCAGCACCGCATTACGCGACACCCCTGCAACGAGCTCGGCGCCCAAGCCAGAAAGCACTCGGCCCGGCCTCTCCATGGCGGAGCGACCGGGCCGAAGCGATGCGATGCGGTCAGCGCGAGCCGTAGCCGGCGTTGTTGTTGCGGAAATCGTCGGCGCCCTCGCGGTCGCGGGTGAAGTCCCAGCCGCCGGCGGCCTCGCGGCCCGGGCGGCCGCCCATGGCGAAGCCGCCGATCTCCTGCCCGCGCCGCCAGCCGCGGAAGTAACCCGTGGTGTGGGCGGCGATGCTGGCCGCGTCGCGAACGATGCGCAGGGGGCGCTCGTCGCGCAGCGGGGAGCCGGGCACCAGGTTGGCCTGGGGCACGCGCTTGGGCAGGCCGGCTGCCGTCTCGGCCGCCACCGCGGGCGTCGACGCCTTTTCGGCGGCGCGCCAGCCGGTGTCGTTCGGGTTGGTCCAGTCGAGCTTGTCGGGCTGCTCGTTGTGGCCGGTGAACCAGGCCGAGCGGGCCGCCGCGAAGATCAGCAGGTCGGTGTCGTTGCTGTCGGCGGGGACCGGCGGCGTGGTGCTGCGGTCGAGCGCCGTCAGCTTGGTGGTGGTCTGGCCGGGGGACCGGCGGCCGTTGCGGCTGTCGACCAGGCGCAGCGGCGGCGGGTCGGCCGCCGGCGGCAGATCGGTGACCGTCTTGTCGAGGCCGTTGGCCAGCTGGGTGTCGACCAGGCGCAGGGCCGGCGGCTCCTTGGGCATGTCCTGCCAGGGCGGGCGCACCCGGCCGTCGGCCGGCGGGGCGCTGGCCGACGCGGCCGGCAGGGTGGCCGCGTCGTCGCTGCCGCTGTTCATCAGCGGCCAGTTGGCGCGCGAGCCGGGCTCGGCGGCCTCGGGACCGGGACGCTGCGAGGGCATGGGCAGCGAGTAGTCGGTGGCGTCGGCCGCGGGCGTCGCCGGGCGGGTGGTCGGGCGCGGCGGGATGACCGTGCGCTGACGCTCGGCGCGGACGCTGTTGATCGCGGCGTTGGTCAGGGTCGCCCGGAACGGCTGGCCGGTGTCGGCCGGTGAGGTGCCGTTGGGGGCACCCGAGGACGGAGCCGCCGCGGCCGGCGAGACCGAGGCCGCCGGGAACACGGTGCCGGTCGGCGGGGCCGGGGTGCGCGTGCCGGTCGGCGGGCGCGAGCCCGGCGTGATCGGTGTCATGCCCGGCGGGGGCGGCGGCACCGAGACGGGTCGGTTGCCCGGGGCGGGAGCGCGGTTGGGGAACAGAGCCGCGGGCGCGGCCGGCGGCGGCGTGACCGGCCGGGGCGCCAGCGGCGGCGGCATGACCGGGCTGGGCGCGACCGGCGGCGTGGTCAGCGGCTGCGGGCTGACCGGGCCGGTGCCGGTGGAGGCGGGCTCGGGCCGGTTGCGCCGGCCGAAGCCGGGCACGGACTGCAGCGGGGCAGCCTCGGCGCGGCGGTTGCGGCGGCCGGCCTCGGAGGTGGCGGCGCGGGCGGCGAGCGTGCCGACCAGCGATGCGCAGGCGGCATCGCAGGCCCGCACCGAAGCGACCGACTGGCGCACCGTCTCGCCGGCGGCCGGGGCCAGCGACTTGTTGACCCCGCCACGGCGAGGCGATTCGCTGATGGCGACCTGGAGCGCGGTGACGGCGGCGATGATCTCGTCTTCGGAGCCGGCGCCGGCCCGGGTGAGCTCGACAGCGACCTGCTCGGCGATCTGCTGCGGCTCGCCCTGCGCGGTGAGGCGGCCTGGCTCGGGCAGCGCGTCGAGCACGGACAGCGCGAGCGGGTGCGACGGGTCGGGGTAGGCGCGCAGCGCGGCCGGGTAGAGCTCGCGGAGCACCTCGCGCAGCGCGATGGCGGCCGCGTGCCGCCCGCTGAGCAGGGCGACGTGGGCGGCCAGGACCGGCTTGTAGCTGACCAGGTCACGCGGGACCGGCAGGGTGCCGGCGACCAGCGCCCCCGCCTGAAGCGCGCGGGCCAGGCCGACAGCCCGGCGGGCCGCGGGCGGTGCCTGCATCTCCTCGACGGAGTCGTCGTCGGCGAAGCGCTCGGCGAAGTCGTCGACGGTGTCGTCGTCGGCCACGACCAGCGGCCGGCCGGCCGCGGTCAGCAGGGAGGTGACCAGATGGTCGTCGCTGTCGGCGGCGACCGCGGCGTCGGTGAATCCACTCGTACGTTCCACGAGGAGGGCGCCGAGCTCGGCGTAACCGCCGGGATCGTCACCTATCTCGTGAACGCCGAGCAGTCGTCCTGCGTCGTCCACGACGGCGATGGTCAGCTGTGTGGCCGAGGCCCCACGCACCGCTTCATCCGCCGACGCCAGACCGCAGTACACGCGCACGAGCGCCACGGCGTCGTCCTCCTCCCCGAGGCAGCTGTATGGCCAAGAGATGATGGTCCCTGTTGAGGGGTCAGTCGCGCCAGTCCACAGCTGCAGAGATCTTGCCGATTACCGAGCGCCAGCCGAGACTTGCCTGTTGTGCCCCGATTTTCTTCAATCGACGCCGACCGAAGAAACCACCCATTCCGCCACTTTCCGCGGAACGAAGGGACTCGTCCAGGTCGTCGAGCGGCGAACCGGGCGACAATGCCAGGATCACCGGCTTGAGCCGGAGCGCGTGACCCAGGTCACGCGCCACCTCGCCGGCGGCGATGAGGAGCGGCAAGTCCCACGTGTCGTGCCCGCCGCGCAGGTTCTCGACCACGAGGTCGAGCTCGTAGCGGTCTTCCGGCAGCGGGTCGACGTCGGTCGACTGTACCTGCTCGGCGAGGGTGCCCCAGGACTCGAGTTGTGCGAGGTCGTGCGGAGCACCCGAACGAATGAAGGAGACCAGCGACTCGGGCGACTTGAAGGCGATCAACCGGCCCTTGTGGCTGAGGAAGGCGGGTACCTCCTCGTCCTCTTCGGCGGCGGACTCCCCCGGCTCGTCCTCGAAGTCGGCCGGATCGGGTTCGTCGGCTGCCTTGGCGTCCTTGTCGGCCTCGCCCTCGGCCAGCAGCGCCTGGAACTCGTCGTCGACGATGACTTCCTCGTCGTCGTCCTCGTTGCGGACGGCGGCGCGCTTGCGGGCCTCGAACGGGTCGTCCTCGTCGACTGCGATCTCGGTCGGGGTCAGCGAGGACGCCTTGCGGTAGGCCCGCAGGGTCAGGGCTACGCCGCCGGGCAACGCGATCTCGACCGGCTCGACGCCGACCTTGTCCCAGAGGTCACGCCCGGAGAGTCCGGTCTCGGACTTCGCGGCCACCGGCGCGGACGCCTCGGGCTCGTCGGACTGGCTGGTCACGGTGACCTCCGGGATCGATCTGGCTGACGGGACGGGTGATACTGCCGACACACCCTAATGGGCGCGCCTGGGCGAGGGCTGACCGTCCCCCGCACTTCCCCATTGACCGGAGGGAAACGGTCAGAAACCCTTCGGGTGCCAGACCGTCTTGATCTCCAACAGAGCGGTCATGGCGCCCGTGCCCGGGTCTTCCGTGTAGTCAACGCCGGAAACGGGGCGAAGGACCCGCTTCAGGGTGCCGGCCGCCGCCCGTTCGAGGTCGGTGGCCAGGCCGGCGTCCTCGACGCCGGACAGGTCGAGCGCGTTCACGTCGTCGTGCGAGGCGAGCCAAGGAGCGATCTCGGCGCCCTGGCCGGTGAGGATGTTGACCACCCCGCCGGGGACGTCGGAGGTGGCGAGAACCTCGGCCAGGGTGATCGCGGCCTGCGGGTTGGACGCGACGACGACGACCGTGTTGCCGGTGACGACGGCCGGGGCGATCACGCTGACCAGCCCGAGCAGCGACGGCGGGGCGACCACGCCGACCACGCCGGTGGGCTCGGGGGCCGAGATGTTGAAGAACGGCCCGGCCACCGGGTTGGCGTTGCCGGCGACCTGGGCGATCTTGTCGGACCAGCCCGCGTACCAGACCCAGCGGTCGACCGTGGCGTCCACCTCGGCGCCGCTCACGCCCAGCGCCTTGAACTCGGCCCGCCGGGCCTCGATCATCTCGGCGATGCGGTAGAGGACCTGACCCCGGTTGTACGCCGTGGCGCCGGCCCACTTGGGCTGAGCGGCACGGGCGGCCACCACCGCGTCGCGGGCGTCCTTGCGGGAGGCGAGGGCTACGTTGTCGCCGTCCACCAGATAGGTCCGTCCTGACTCGCTGCGCGGGAACTTCCCGCCGACGTACAGCTTGTAGGTCTTCCGCACCGCCAGGCGGGACGGAGTCGAAGACTTAGGCAAGGTACGCCTCCAGGCCGTGGCGGCCGCCCTCGCGACCGTAACCGGACTCCTTGTAGCCGCCGAACGGCGACGTGGGATCGAACTTGTTGAACGTGTTGGCCCAGATGACGCCGGCCCGCAGCTTGTCGGCCACGGCCAGGATCTGGGAGCCCTTGTCGGACCAGATGCCGGCCGACAGACCGTACGGGGTGTTGTTGGCCTTCTCGATCGCCTCGGCCGGCGTCCGGAAGGTCAGCACCGACAGCACCGGGCCGAAGATCTCTTCCCGGGCGATCCGGTGGGCCTGGGTGACGCCGGTGAAGATCGTCGGAGCGAACCAGAAGCCGCGGTCGGGCAGCTCGCACGGCGGCGACCAGCGTTCAGCGCCCTCCGCGCTACCGATTTCCGACAATTCAACAATCTTGTCGAGCTGGGCGCGGGAGTTGATCGCGCCGATGTCGGTGTTCTTGTCGAGCGGGTCGCCCACCCGCAGCGTGGCCATCCGGCGGCGCAGCGAGGCGAGCAACTCCTCGGCGATCGACTCCTGCACCAGCAGCCGGGAGCCCGCGCAGCAGACGTGGCCCTGGTTGAAGAAGATGCCGTTGACGATGCCCTCGACGGCCTGGTCGATCGGCGCGTCGTCGAAGACGATGTTGGCCGCCTTGCCGCCCAGCTCGAGTGACAGGCGCTTGCCGGTGCCGGCCACCGAGCGGGCGATCTGACGGCCCACCTCGGTCGAGCCGGTGAACGCGACCTTGTTGACGTCGGGGTGCTCGACCAGGTAGCGGCCGGTGTCGCCGGCGCCGGTCACGATGTTGACCACGCCCGGCGGCAGGTCGGCCTGGCGGCACACGTCGGCGAAGAAGAGCGCGGAGAGCGGGGTCGTCTCGGCCGGCTTGAGCACCACGGTGTTGCCGGTGGCCAGGGCCGGGGCGATCTTCCAGGCCAGCATCAGCAGCGGGAAGTTCCACGGGATGACCTGACCGGCCACGCCCAGCGGGCGCGGGTCGGGGCCGAAGCCGGCGTACTTCAGCTTGTCGGCCCAGCCGGCGTAGTAGAAGAAGTGGGCCGCGACCAGGGGCAGGTCGACGTCGCGGGACTCCTTGATCGGCTTGCCGTTGTCGAGCGACTCCAGGACGGCCAGCTCGCGGGAGCGCTCCTGGATGATCCGGGCGATGCGGAACAGGTATTTCGCGCGTTCCGAGCCCGGCAGAGCCGACCAGCTCTGGAAGGCCCGGCGGGCGGCCGCGACAGCTCGGTCGACGTCTTCCGGACCGGCCAGGGCGACCTCGGTCAGCACCTCTTCGGTGGCCGGGTTGATCGTCTTGAACGTGTCCTTGGCCTCGCCGGCCTCGCCGTCGATGAACAGCCCGTACGACGGGGCCAGCGAGACGATCGAGCGGGATTCGGGGGCGGGAGCGTATTCGAACATTTATCCCCAGTCCTCGGGCAGTGCGGCGGAGCCGCTTCGGATAGGCACTGCCTCACTCAGTCCAGGGTGAAGTAGTCCGGACCGGCGTAGTGGCCGGTCGTGAGCTTGGTGCGCTGCATCAGCAGGTCGTTGAGCAGCGAGGACGCGCCGAAGCGGAACCAGTCGGGGTGCAGCCAGTCGTCGCCCACGGTTTCGTTGATCATCACGAGGTACTTGATGGCGTCCTTCGTCGTACGGATGCCGCCGGCCGGTTTGACGCCGACCTGCCGCCCGTAGCGTTCGCGGAAGTCGCGCACGGCCTCGAGCATCAGCAGTGTGACCGGCAGCGTCGCGGCCACCGGGACCTTGCCGGTCGAGGTCTTGATGAAGTCGGCCCCGGCCAGCATGGCCAGCCAGGAGGCGCGCCGGACGTTGTCGTACGTGCCGAGCTCGCCCGTTTCGAGGATGACCTTGAGGTGGGCCGGGCCGGCGGCCTCTTTGACCGCGACGATCTCGTCGAACACCTTGGCGTAGTCGCCGGCCAGGAAGGCGCCGCGGCTGATCACCATGTCGATCTCGTCGGCGCCGCCGGCCACCGCGTCACGGGTGTCGGCCAGCTTGACGTCGAGCGGCGCCTGGCCGGACGGGAAGGCGGTGGCCACGCTGGCCAGATGGACGCCGGAGCCGGCCAGCACGGCGGCCGCCGTCGGCACCATGGCCGGATAGACGCAGACCGCGGCGACCGGCGGGCAGGTGGGGTCGGCCGGGTCGGGCCGCAGGGCCTTGGCCGAGAGCGCGCGGACCTTGCCCGGGGTGTCGGCGCCCTCGAGGGTGGTGAGGTCGACCATCCGGATGGCCAGGTCGATCGCCTGCGCCTTGCTGCTCGTCTTCACCGATCGGGTGCCCAGCGCCGCCGCCCTGGCCTCGATGCCCACCTTGTCGACACCGGGCAGACCATGCAGGAAGGTCCGGAGATCGGCGGGTGAATCGGGCCGGCCGGACAGCCTTGACGTCGCTGTCGCAGTCATGAGAACGATTCTACGCGGGCCCCCGACAGTTGATCTTGATTGACCGGTAGGTTGATCGCGTGGACGTACTCGTCGTAGATCACCCGCTGGCTCAGACCCGGCTCACCGCGATGCGCAGGGCCGAGACCGACTCCGGCGTCTTCCGGGCGTCCCTGCACGAGCTGACCACGATGGTGGTCTACGAGGCGGCGCGCTCGTTCGCCACCGAGACCTATCCGATCAGCACCCCGGTCGCCCCCACCGAGGGCATCCGGCTGGCCAACCCGCCGCTGATCGTCCCGGTGCTGCGGGCCGGCCTCGGCATGGCCGACTCGGCGCTGGCCCTGCTGCCCGAGTCGTCGATGGGCTTCGTCGGCCTGGCCCGCGACGAGCACACGTACGAGCCCCGCGCCTACATGGAATCGCTGCCGGGCGACCTCTCCGGCCAGCCCGTGCTGGTGCTCGACCCGATGCTCGCCACCGGCGGGTCGCTGCTGCACTGCTGCCGGCTGCTGGTCGACCGCGGCTGCACCGACGTGATCGTCTGCTGCGTGCTGGCCGCGCCCGAGGGCGTCCGCCGCCTCGAGGAGTCCGGCCTGCCGCTGCGCCTGGTCACCGCCTCGATCGACGAGGGACTGAACGACAAGAAGTACATCGTCCCCGGCCTGGGCGACGCCGGCGACCGCCAGTTCGGCGGCATGCGCAGATTCTGAGGGCCTCGCCTCCGGTCGGCGTCCTCGACCTCGGTGGGCGAAGCGCGACTTAGGTTGCGGTCAAACCATGCTGTAAGACCAGCTCAGAGCTTTGCCCTGGGCGAAGGGCATGACGCCGTGGAAGACGGTGGGGGAGTCGGCGAAGACCAGGGGCAGGAAGTGCCGGTCGGACTCCCACATGGGCACCTTGCCGGCCAGCACGTCGGTGACCGGCACCCAGTGCAGGCTGCCCTCGTCGTTGCCGCTCAGCGGCGTGCCCGTCCAGGCGGTGACGCGGAAGAGGAAGCCGAACCAGTTGGCGCCGCCGCGGCCGAAGCCGGGCCACGAGATCGTGCCGGCCAGCTCGACGGCCGTGCACCCGATGCCGGCCTCCTCGTGGATCTCGCGCCGCAGGCCGCTCACCACGTCCTCGTCCGGCTCCAGCTTGCCGCCCAGGCCGTTGTACTTGCCGTAGTGCAGGTCGTCGGGCCGGGTGTCGCGGCGGACCATCAGGACCTCGCTGTGGTCGGGGGAGAGCACGTAGCCGAGGGTCGCGATGATCGCTTGCATGCCGCGACTCTAAGGGACCAGTTACAACCCGGATATAACCGACCTGGCGATCTCACTGCGTGACTGGGGACACTATCTTTTGATCCATGACCTCCATGCCTCTCGCCGAGGAACTGCTCCTCCTCGCCTATGACGACCAGACCGGCAAGGCGACCGGCTCCCGCATCGGGCTCGATCTCGGCATGTCCGCGGCCGTGCTGGTCGACCTCGCGCTGGCCGGGCGGATCGCGTACGTCGACGGTTACCTCAAGGTCATCGACCCCAGCCCGATCGGAGACACGATCGCCGACGCCGTGCTGGCCAAGGCGGCCGACGACGAGCCGCACACGCCCGCCCAGTGGTTGCAGCGCCTGCGGCACCGCCTGCGCACCCGGGTCCTCGAGGATCTGGTGGCCCGGGGCGTGATCCAGGACGTGGACGAGACCCAGATGGGCGTCATCCACGTGCACCGCTACCCGACCACCGACCACGCCTTCGAGGCCGAGATCCGCGGGCGGCTCGCCGAGGCGCTGACCAGCGGCGCCCTCTGCGACGAACGTACCGCCGCGCTGGCCACCCTGCTGGTCGCGTGCCGCATGGAGCCCAATCTGCGGCTGCCGGCCGAGGAGGTCGCGCGGGCGCACGAGCGGCTCGAGCAGATCGCCTCGGGCGCCGGCTTCATGGCCGGCGCCAACCTGGAGGACTCGATCGTCCGGCCCAGCGTGGCCCTGGTCGTGGCGACGCTGGGCAAGGCGATCCAGGCCGCGCTGGGCGCGCCCAAGCCGGCCTGATCAGACTCCGAGGGCGGCCGCGATCTCGCGCCGCAGCTCGGCCAGGCCGTCCGTCGCCCGCGCCCGGGCGGCGGTCAGGTCATCCCCGGCGACCGGCTCGACCACCTCGAGGTACGCCTTGAGTTTGGGCTCCGTGCCGGACGGCCGGATCACGGCGCGCACCGCACCGGTGCGGAAGGTCAGCACGTTGTTGCCGGCGTCGTCGGTCACGCTCGCGGGCGAGCCGAGCAGCGTGGCCGGCGGCGCCTGCCGGGCCCGGGTCATCGCCGCCCCGATCTCGGCGAGGTCGTCGACCCGGACCGAGAGCTGGTCGGTGGCGTGCACGCCGAACTCGGCGGCCAGTTCGTCGAGCCGGTCGGCCGGTGTCCGCCCCTCGGCCTTGAGCCCGGCTGCCAGCTCGGCCACGGTCAGCGCGGCGGTGATGCCGTCCTTGTCGCGCACCAGGCCGGGCGCCACGCAATAGCCGAGGGCCTCCTCGTAGCCGTAGGCCAGATCCTCGGCCGCCCGCACGATCCACTTGAACCCGGTCAGCGTCTCGGCGTGGGGCACCCCCCGGGCGGCGCACAGGCGGCCCAGCAGCTGCGACGAGACGATCGTGGTCGCGTACGTCCCCGGGACGCCCCGCCGGATCAGGTGATCACCCAGCAGCGCCCCCAGCTCGTCGCCGCGCAGCGCCCGCCATCCCCCGCCGGCCACCGGGATCGCCACCGCGCACCGGTCGGCGTCCGGGTCGTTGGCGATGGCCAGGTCGGCGCCCGTGGCAGCGGCCAGCGCGAGCAACTGGTCCATGGCGCCGGGCTCCTCCGGGTTGGGGAAGGCGACGGTCGGGAAGTCCGGGTCGGGTTCGGCCTGCGCCGCCACCACGGCCGGGGCCGGGAACCCGGCGGCGGCGAACGCGGCCAGCAGCGTGGCGCCCCCGACACCGTGCATGGGCGTGTAGGCCACGGCGAGGTCGCGCGGGCCACCCGCCTCGAGCACGTCGGCGGCACTCCGGGCGTACGCGTCGATGGTCTTCTCGTCGATCAGCGTCCCCGTCGAGCCCAGCGGGATGTCGGCGATCGGGCCGATGGCCCGGATGGCGGCCTCGATGCCCGCGTCGGCCGGCGGCACGATCTGCGCACCGTCGCCGGCCGGCCCGCCCAGCTCGCGGCCCAGGTAGACCTTGTAGCCGTTGTCCTGCGGCGGGTTGTGGCTCGCGGTCACCATCACCCCGGCCACGGCGTCGAGCGCGCGGACGGCGTACGCCAGCACGGGGGTCGGTTGCAGCCCGGGCATGACCAGCGCCTCCCGGCCCGAACCGGTGGCGACCCGGGCGGTCTGCTCGGCGAACTCCTTCGAACCGTGCCGGGCGTCGTAGCCGATCACCAGCGCCCCCTGACCGCCCTGCGCGGCCAGCCAGCCGACGAGCCCGGCCGCCGCCCGGGTGACGACCGCGAGGTTCATGCCGTTGGGCCCGGCACGCAGCCGGCCCCGCAGCCCGGCGGTGCCGAAGGTGAGCGGACCGGCGAAGCGGTCGCGGAGCTCGGCCTCGGTGCCGGGCAGCCCCGCGATCAGCCGGGTCAGCTCGTCGCGGGTCGCCGGGTCCGGATCGTCGGCCAGCCAGGCCATCGCGCGGGTGCGGAGTTCGTCGTCAGGCGCCATCAGGGATTGATAGCACGCCGCGACCGCTCAGGAGGACTGGAGGGCGTAGGTCTTGATCATCTGGTCGAAGATCGGCTTGCTGGCCGCGAACTGCGACTCGTTCGAGGTGAGGAAGAACGAGTACGCCTTGCCGCCCGCGATCACCGCACCCCAGAGCCCGTGCCGGGCCTGGTCGCCGGTGCCGCACGTGTACTCCAGCACCGCTCCGTCCCGGCCGGCGATCTTGGTGTCGGTCATGCCCACCTGCGCGTACGGCTTGGGGCAGTTCGTCGAGCGGGTCTTCAGCGTGTTCTCGGCAACGCCGAGGAAGGACTGCGGAGTGGCCCGTGACGACGCGTCCTCGACCAGGATGCGCACCTTGCGCTTGGCGTCGTCCGGGTCCACGTAGTCGACCCATACGCCGCCCGACTTCTTGTTCCACGCCTTCGGCACGGCCACCGTGATGCCGCGATCGTTGTACTGCTGCGTCGGCAGCGCGGCCGGCTTGACGGCGGCCGCGCCCGTGGAACCGGCCTGCGGCGTGCCGGGGTCGTCGTTGCCCGAGCCGACCAGCGAGAAGACCACGATGAGCAGCACCACCACGGCCAGCGCGCCGCCACCGGCGATCAACTGCTGCTTCTGCGGCCAGCCCTTGAACGTGGTGACCGCCTTGCCGGTGGTCTGCCTGGCCGTGGTGACGGCCTTGTCGATCATCGCTTTGCGCTTGGCCGACGGGCTCGTCACGACCGTGCCGCCGGACATCGGGTCGTGGGCGGACCGGTTGCCGTTCCACGCTCCGCGCGGCGGAAGCACGCTGGTGGGGTCGCCGGCGGTCGGCATCAGGCCGGTGGGCGCGACCTCCGGGGCCCGGCGGCGGCCGCCGCCCGAAGTGGGCGCGTTCTCCTGCTGCAGCTTGGCCAGGTGGTCGGTGAGGGACTGGCCCGGCGCCAGCATGGCGCGGCCACCGATCTGGCCGCTCGGCTGGGGCGGGATCGGCTGGGTCTCGGCCGGCGCCGCCGGCGGGCGCTGCGCGGGGACGACCGAATAGGGATCGGTCATCATGTGCGGCGGGCTCTTGCTGGCCAGCGGGCCGGCGAGTTGCTGGCGCAGCAGGGTGCGGGCGGTGCCCACGTCCATCCGGCGAGCCGGGTCCTTCTCGAGCAGGCCCATCAGCACCGGGGTGAGCGAGCCGGCCCGGACGGCCGCGGCCGGCGGATCCTCCACCACCGCGTGCATGGTCTCGATCGGGTCGCCCTTGTCGAACGGGGGACGGCCCTCGACCGCGGTGAAGAGCGTGACGCCCAGCGAGAACAGGTCGCTCGGCGGGCCGAACTCGCTGCCCATCGCCCGCTCGGGCGAGATGAAGTGGGGCGAGCCCAGCACCATGCCCGGCGTGGTCAGCTGCACGTCGGTGGGCATGCGGGCCACACCGAAGTCGGTCAGCACGCAGCGGCCGTCACCGCAGATCAGCACGTTGGCCGGCTTGACGTCGCGGTGCAGCACGCCATGGGCGTGGGCGACCTCGAGCGCGCCGAGCAGCGCGATGCCGATCTTGGCGACCACCCGCGGCGGGACCGGCCCGTCCTCGATGACCATGTCGGCCAGGCTGCGCGCGTCGAGCAGCTCCATCACGATCCACGGCCGGCCGTTCTCGTGCACCACGTCGTAGACCTGCACCACGGCCGGGTGCTGGAGGGCGGCCGCGGCGCGGGCCTCGCGCATGGTCCGTTCGTACATCGCGTCGCGGTCGCTCGGCGCCAGGCCGGGCGGGAGGATGACTTCTTTGATGGCCACGTCGCGTCGCAGCAGCGTGTCGGCTGCGCGCCACACCGTGCCCATGCCACCGTGGCCCACCGCGGCACGAAGCGTGTAGCGCCCGCCGATCAGCGTGCCCGGGGCTGCGCGTCCGCTGGTGGGAGCGTTGCTGCCGCCGCTCCACGTCGGAATCTGAGTCACTGAGGATGCCACCGAGGGGGTGTAGGGGGCCGTCGACCAACCCCGCTATCTTGCCGTGCCCCGGGTCCTATTTGAAAGTCACTACCGTCGTGTTCCGCTGAACTCGACGGTAGGTGACGGTGGAATCGCATTGTGTCGAAGGAATCGGACGCACAGTGCGAAAGTCCTCACGCTCCAGGGTTGAACGAAGCCTTAGGATTCCCGATGTGAACGCGGAGTCGGGTTTTGAGATCAAGCCGGTGTACCGACCCGGGGACGTGCCGCCGGACGCGCCGATCGGCGAGCCGGGTGAGTTCCCCTACACCCGCGGCGTCTACCCGACGATGTACACGAAACGCCCCTGGACGATGCGGCAGTACGCCGGTTTCGGCACGGCGGCCGAGTCCAACGCGCGCTATCACCAGCTGCTGGCGGCGGGCACGATGGGCCTGTCGGTGGCGTTCGACCTGCCGACCCAGATGGGCTACGACTCGGACGACCCGATCGCGCACGGCGAGGTCGGCAAGGTGGGCGTGGCCATCGACTCGCTCGACGACATGCGGCAGCTGTTCGACGGCATCCCGCTCGACCGCGTCTCCACCTCGATGACGATCAACGCGCCGGGCTCGGTGCTGCTGCTGCTCTATCAGCTGGTGGCCGAGGAGCAGGGTCTGCCCGGATCGGCCCTGCAGGGCACGATCCAGAACGACATCCTGAAGGAATACATCGCGCGGGGGACCTACATCTTCCCGCCGAAACCGTCGTTGCGGCTGGTCGCCGACACCTTCGCCTATTGCCGGTCCGAGATCCCGAAATGGAACACCATTTCGATCTCCGGCTATCACATGGCCGAGGCGGGCGCCTCACCCGTTCAGGAAATCGCGTTCACCCTGGCCAACGGCATCGAGTACGTACGGGCCGCGCTCGCCGCCGGTCTTGAGGTCGACGATTTCGCGCCCCGGCTGTCGTTCTTCTTCGTGGCCCGGACGACCCTGCTCGAAGAGATCGCCAAGTTCCGCGCGGCCCGCCGCATGTGGGCCCGGATCATGCGGGACGAGTTCGGCGCCCAGGATCCGAAATCGCTGATGCTCCGCTTCCACACCCAGACCGCGGGGGTTCAGCTCACTGCCCAGCAGCCCGAGGTCAACCTGGTCCGGGTGGCCATCCAGGCGCTGGGCGCGGTGGCCGGTGGCACCCAGTCGCTGCACACCAACGCCTACGACGAGGCGCTCGCCCTGCCCACCGAGAAGTCGGCCCGCTTGGCCCTGCGCACCCAGCAGGTCCTGGCGTACGAGTCGGGCCTGACCGGCACGGTCGACCCGTTCGCCGGGTCGTACGCGATCGAGGCCCTGACCGACGAGGTGGAGCGGCAGGCGGCCGAGCTGATCGAGCGGGTCTTCTCGTACGGGTCGGCGGTCGACGCCATCGAGCAGGGCTTCCAGAAGCAGGAGATCGAGACGTCGGCCTACCGGATAGCCAACGAGATCGACAGCGGCGAGCGGGTCGTGGTCGGGGTCAACCGTTTCGCGGCCGACGAGGAGGAGCGCTACGAGCCGCTCCGCGTCGACCCGGCGATCGAGGCGGCCCAGGTGGCCCGGCTGGCCGCCCTGCGGTCCGCGCGCGACAACGCGGCGGTCGAGGCCGCCCTGGCGGATTTGGCGAAGGCCGCCGGTGGGACCGAGAACGTCCTACCGTTGATGAAAGAGGCGTTGCGCCTTCGTGCCACTGTGGGCGAGGTGTGCCACACCTTGCGCGGTGTGTGGGGCGTCCACCACCCTGTCGAGCGTTTCTGACCACCGCGTGGCACCGTTGAACCTGCGTCACCTCCACCTTCGTAACCGGTTGTAGGAGGTGAGGGACCACCAGCTCCTGTACCCAGGTCTTTTGTCACCGAGCGCGATCCATTGCGCACGGGAATGGCGTTGCACAGCGTCACCTAAAACGGTCTAGGCTGTCGCGCGTCGCAAAAACCTGACAAAACTTCGAGAGTGCGGAATCCGACGTGACTACTACTCTGACGGAGCCCGAAGGGGCCCATGCGGAGTGGCCCGGGCCGCTGCCCGGCGCCGAGCCCCTGCCCGGCCAGCTCGACCGCTGGCTCGCCACCCGTGGCGCGGAGCTCGTAGCGATTCGTCGGCACATTCATGCCCACCCCGAGCCGTCTTATCACGAGTTCGAGACGGCGGCCCTGGTCGCCCGCGAGCTCGCCGTGGCCGGGCTCTCCCCGCAGATGCTGCCCGAGGGCAACGGTCTGATCTGCGACATCGGCGAGGGTGACCGGGTCATCGCGTTCCGGGCCGACCTCGACGCGCTGCCGCTGCAGGACCTCAAGGACGTGCCCTACAAGTCCACGGTCCCCAACGTCGCGCACGCGTGCGGCCACGACGTGCACACCACCGTGATGCTCGGCCTCGGCCTGGCGTTGCAGCAGCTCGCCCAGAGCGGCCAGCTCCCGGGCCGGGTCCGGCTGATCTTCCAGTGCGCCGAGGAGACGGTTCCGTCGGGCGCGCCCAAGCTGATCGCCGCCGGCGCCCTCAAGGACGTGGCCGCGATCTTCGCGCTGCACTGCTACCCGCAGTTGCCGGCCGGGCTGATCGGGGTGCGCTCCGGTCCGTTCACCGCGGCCGCCGACACGGTCGACATCAAGCTGAGCGGTCCCGGCGGGCACACCGCGCGGCCGCACCTGACGGCTGACCTGGTGTACGCGCTGGGCAAGGTCATCGTGGACGTGCCCGCCCTGCTGGGCCGACGCGTCGACCCGCGGGCCGGCCTGTCGATGGTGTGGGGCGCGGTGCACGCCGGCGAGGCGTTCAACGCGATCCCGGGCGAGGGCGTGGCGCGCGGCACCGTGCGCATCCTGAGCCGGGACGCCTGGCGGACGGCGCCCGAGCTGGTGACCCAGCTGATCAAAGACGTGGTCGCGCCGACCGGGGCGCAGGTCGAGGTGGGCTATCACCGGGGCGTCCCGCCGGTGATCAACGACCGGATGGCTGCCGCGGTGATCGCGGGTGCGGCCGGCGCTGCGCTGGGCGCCGAGCGGGTGGTCGAGGCCGAGATCAGCATGGGCGGCGAGGACTTCGCCTTCTACCTCGACCAGGTGCCGGGCGCGATGATCCGGCTGGGCACCGGGGCGCCGGGCTCGGACGCCAAGCACGACCTGCACCAGGGCGACTTCGATGTGGACGAGAGGTCCATCGGCTACGGCGTCCGCGTCATGGTCCACACCGCCCTGGCCGCCCTGGCCACCGCGGCCTTCTGACCGGCGCCGAGAACGGCGACGGGATCCCGCGAGCGCGGGATCCCGTCTCTTCTTACGGCGTCTCCGAGGGCGGCTGCTGGACCGGCGGCGCCGAGACCGGGGCCTGTGCCGCGGGCGGGTGCGGCAGCTGGGCGCCGGGCACGACGTAGGCCGGGGTGCCCCGATGCGGGGCGCGGCGGGTGCGGTTGTAGCGCTTCACGGCGTAGATGACGCCCCAGATCGGCAGGCCGAACGCGATCAGCCACGGCAGCAGCGCGCCCAGCACGGTCAGCAGCACCCGCAGCGACGCCAGCAGCGCGTCCCAGCCGGCGCCCAGCCCACCCAGGAAGCCCGGCGGGTCGTCGTCGATCGCCTCGGCCCGCGGGTCGAGCAGCGTCACGGTAATCGTCGAGAGCGCGGTCAGGTCGGCCAGGTTCCGCTTCTTGGCCTGCAGGGACGCCAGGTCGGCCTCGCGTGTGGCCACCTCGCGCTCGAGCATGACCAGGTCGTTCAGCGACTTGGCCTGGGCCAGCAGCTTGCGTCCGCTGTCGACCCGGGCCTGTTGCACGGTGATCCGGGCATCGAGGTCGATGGTCTGCTCGGTGACGTCCTCGGTGCTGATCTGGCGCTGTTCCTCGGTGCCCAGCTCGGCCAGCTGGGCGACGGCAGCGTCGAATTTCTCGGCCGGGATGCGCAGCTCCATCGTCGCCGTGTCGGCCCCGGAGCCGCTGCTGCGGTTGTCACCGCTGACGAAACCGCCGGCTGTCTTGGCGATGCCCCCGGCTTGGCCGGCCGCGGCGTCCACGTTCTCGACCCGTACGGTCACCGTGCCCCGATAGATGATCGAGCGCTGTTCGACCCGCAGGTCCGGCGCCTTGGCGGCGGTGTCGGCGCCCTTGTCGGCCTGGGTCTCCGCCCCACCCTCGGCCGGTAGGGCCGCGCCCTCGTCCATGGCCGGAGCGCCGGCCGACGAGTTCTGCGCCGTGTCGTCGGACCCGCAGCCGGCGAGCAGGACGCCGCCCAGAAGGACCGTTCCCACCAGATATGTCATTCGCGTGCGAAATGCGCGCATGTCTTCTCCCCATCGGAGTTTCGGTGTGCCCCTGGGACGTGCGGCGGAGCCGTTCCGGTTCCGGCAGACTGCGAGAAGAGCGGTTACGAATCGGCAGCGGAGGGATCCCGTGCGCATCACGAAGTTCACCCATTCCTGTCTGCGGGTCGAGGGCGCGGGCGTCCTCGTCGTAGACCCCGGCGCCTTCAGCGAGCGGGCGGCGCTCGACGGTGCCGACGCGGTGCTCATCACCCACGAGCATTTCGACCACCTCGACCCCGACGCGCTGGGCGAGGCGATCGGGAAGCAGCCCGGTCTGCGGCTCTTCGCGCACGCCGACGTGCTGGAGCAGCACCCGCGCTTCGCCGACGTGGCCACCGCGGTCGAGCCGGGCGGCACATTCGAGGCCGCCGGCTATCAGGTCCGGGTGTACGGCGGTCAGCACGCGGTCATTCACCCCGACATCCCGCGCATCGCGAACGTGGGCTACCTGATCGACGACGGGTCCACGAATCTCTACCACCCCGGTGACTCGTTCACCGTGCCGGAGGACACGACGGTGGACACGCTTTTCGCGCCGTTGAATGCTCCTTGGATGAAGCTTTCCGAGTCCATCGATTTCATCCGCGCCGTCAAGCCGGGGCGGGCCTACGCGCTGCACGACTATCTGCTCACCGAAACCGGGGCCAAGGTGTCGGACGGACATCTCGAACGACTCGGTGGCACGAAGTACGCGCACGTCGCGCCGGGCACTAGCATCGCCTGACGTGCCCAGCGCCACCGACGAACTGATCCAGCGGCTGTACGAGTCCCCGCCGGAGGGCTTCGTCGCGGCCCGCACGGCCGCGATCGAGCAGGCCCGCCAGGCCGGCGACAAGGCGACCGCCAAACGCCTGGCCGCCCTCAAGAAGCCGACCGTGGCCGCCTGGGTGGTCAACCTGCTCGCCCTGCGCCGGCCCGACCTGATCGAGGAACTGGTCGAGCTGTCCACCGCGCTGCGCGACGCCCAGCGTGGTCTGGACGGCTCGGCTCTGCGCGAGCTCACGGCCCAGCGCCGTCAGGTGGTCTCGGCCCTGGTCGCGGCGGCCGGCAAGCTGGCCCGGGGCGAGGACAGGTCGGTCAAGGTGCCGCTCGGCGAGGTCGAGGCGACGCTGACGGCCGCGCTGGCCGAGCCCGAGATCGCCGCCCAGGTGCGCACCGGCCGGCTGATCCGGGCCGCCACCTACGCGGGCTTCGGCGAGGTGCCGCGGCCCCGGCTGCGTCTGGTCACCGATGAGGCCGATGTCGACAGTGACGACGCCGAGGACCACGACGAGGACGCGGACGAGGGCGGCGAGGTCGTCGAGTTCCCGCAGCAGTCGGCCCGTGAGCGGGCGGCCGAGGAAAGACGTAAGCGGGAGCTGGAGCAGCGCCGCCGGGAACTGCGCCGCGAGTTGAGCAACGCGCAGTCGGCCGAGAAGCGGGCTGACACCCAGCTCGAGAAGGCCGAGGCGGCCGAACGTGACGCTGGTCACGTTGTCGAGGATCTGGACGCGGAGCTGGCCGAGTTGGAACGCCGGCGTACCGAAGCGCAGGCCGACGTGGCCCGCCGCAAGCAGGCCCGTCGCCTCGCCGAACGAGAAGCGGCCGCCGCTCGCCGTCAGGTCGGCGACGTTCAAGCGGCCCTGGAAGACCTCGAATCAGACTTGTCAGACTGCTAGTCCGACCGCCCCCTTAGACCGGACTAAAGCGTCCTTATCGTCCGCTGGAACGGAAAGAATATTTTCCAGAACGTGCCAGGGAGAGCAGAATCGGGCGGGTGACACCCGAACAGGCTGCCGCCACTGCCAAGACGGGACTCGCGACGATAGTGGGCGCCTTTGCGGAGTCGCCTCAGACGCTTCGCCGGGCCCGCCTCTTGGGCCTGTCCGGCTGGGCCTATCACGTGTCCGCGCGCGCCGGTGCGCTCGGCGAGGTCCGTCCCGAAACTGTTGCCGCGTCGATCGGCATGATCGCGCCCGAGGCGGTCATCGACGGCTGGGAGGCGACCGCGAAGACCTCCGCGCCCATGGAGGTGGCCACCTGGCACCTGCACGAGCTGTGCACCTGGGGCGCCGAACAGCTCGGCGGGTTCCCCCGGCTGGCCCGCCTGCACGAGCTGACCCGCCGGGTGGTCACCGCGGTCGACTACGCGGGGCTTCCGCTGTTCGCCGCGTGGCGGGCCATGCCGGTGCCCGACCAGGCGCCGGGCGCGCAGGCCGCGGTGCTGCTGCACCTGCTGCATGAGCACCGCCTCGGCGTGCAGCTGGTGGCCGTACGGGCGGGTGGCCTCACCCCGCTCCAGGCGATCATCGCCGGCCCCGAGGGCGAGACCGGCGCGGTCGCGTTCGGCTGGCAGCCGCCCTATCCGCCGGCGGGCCCGATCGTCCGGCGCCTGATCTGGGCCGAGTCGGTGGCCGACGCGATGGCCGGTCAGGCCTACGCGGCCCTCGACCTGGGTGAGCGCATCGAACTCATCGGCCTGCTGGAATCGCTGCGGCACCGCCTCGCGCAATAACGGCTCGCCCGGCGGGCCCGGGTCGTGATCCGATGCCGGGGTGACTGAGCTTCCCGACGGCTGGAGTGTGCGCCGGCCCGCCCTCGACGACTCGCCCGCGATCCTGAAGCTGGTGCACGCCAGCGACATCGCCGCTGTCGGCTATCCCGACTACACCGCCGAAGAGGTGCGTGAGGCGCTCACCGAGCCCAACACCGACCTGGCGCGCGACGTCTGGGTCGCGTGCGACGCCGGCGGGCGCATCGTCGGCTGGACCTATCCGGGCAACGCGACCGGCGAGAACCGCGACTTCATCGAGGTGTACGTGTGGCCGGGGGACGGGGCGCCGGCGATGCGCCCGCTGCTCGAGCTCATGCTGGCCCGGGTCGCCGAGCGCAAGATCGAATTCGGCCACGGGACGTACGAGGTGCGGGCCGGGGCGGTGCCGACCGAAATCGCGTACATCGACCTGCTGACCGAGCACGGGTTCGCCTTCCTCAAGCAGCACGCCCGCATGCAGATCCCGCTCGAGGACGTGCCGGCGGTGGCTCCGGAGCCACCGGCGGGCGTCACCCTGCGTACGGTCCGGGCCGACGACGAGGGCGACCTACGAGCCTTCCACGCCGTGATCGAGCAGGCGTTCCTCGACTCCGACCACCGCAGCGCGTCCTACGAGAACTGGCGCAGACAGGTCGCCGACGATCCGGCGCCGGTCTTCGACGAGTGGTTCGTGGCCGAGGTGGACGGCGTGGTCGCGGGCGTGCTCGAGTCGTCGTACGACAGCGACGAGGACTCCGGTGAGGGCTGGGTCAAGCGGCTCGCGGTGCTGGGGTCGTACCGGAAGAAGGGTCTGGGCGAGGCTCTGCTGCGCCGCGCCTTTGCCGCCTACGCCGCGAAGGGACGCGACAAGGCGGGGCTGGGCGTCGACATGGCGAACCCGACGAGGGCCGCCCGGCTCTACCTCGCCGTCGGCATGAAGCCGCTGTACGAGGCCAACATCTATCAGAAGTGGATTTAGAGGTCGATCTAGACCTCGGGTGACGAGGGGCCGGTGGGGCGGCGGCGCAGCTCCTCGACGTAGTCGTCGGGGGCGCCCGCCTTCTCGGCCGCGGTGGCGATCTCGCTCAGGTACCACGCCGTGGGCAGGCCGCCCTCGTAGCCGGCGAAGACGTAGACCCAGGCGCTGAACTCGCCCTCGAGCGTCGATACACGTACGGTGACCTTCTGGTATGCGCCCGCAGTCACCCCCTCGACCTCGTCGAGTTGTGACGCATCCCACGGGTGGACGTCGTAGAGCGACACGAAGACGCGGTCGCCGGGCGACTCGACGATCGTCGTGACGGCGCCCTCGCTGCCGATTTCCCCCTCACCGGCAAAGGTCAGGCGCCAGCCTTCTATCCACCCCACGCCAACCATGGGCGAGTGCGGACAGTAGGCCCGCATGCGGGCCGGGTCGAGGTTTGAGCCATACGCGGCGTAATGACGCACGGCGATGACGATAGCCGGACAGGGCGGTCGTGGAGAATACAAGGAGTGCGTGTCGGCACAACTGCCATGCGGGAAGAGGGTTGGAACGCTGTGAGCCGGATCGTGATCATCGGTGGGGGACCGGGCGGGTACGAGGCGGCCCTGGTCGCCGCGCAACTCGACGCGGACGTCACCCTCGTCGAAGCGGAGGGCCCGGGCGGCGCCTGCGTGCTGACCGACTGTGTGCCCTCCAAGACCTTCATCGCAAGCTCCGAGGTCATGACGGGTTACCGGCACAACGAGCGCTTCGGCATCCGTTCGGCCGGGCTCGAGGGCGTGTCGGTCGACGCGGTGGCGGTCAACGAGCGGGTCAAGAAGCTGGCCCTGGCCCAGTCGGCCGACATCCACGCCAAGCTGATCAAGGCCGGGGTCGACGTCGTGCACGGCCGGGCCCGGTTGGGGGAGGACACCCTCGGCCATACCCACCAGGTGCTGGTTACGCCGCATTCAGGCCAGTCTTCAGTCCGGTCAGGGGCGGCGGCGGGGCGGTTGGACGGGGACACGTACGCGGTTGAGGCCACCACCGTGCTGCTGGCCACGGGCGCCACGCCCCGGGTGCTGGCGACCGCCCAGCCCGACGGCGAGCGCATCCTCGACTGGCGTCAGCTCTACGACCTCACCGAGCTGCCGTCCCACCTCATCGTGATCGGCTCGGGTGTGACCGGCGCCGAGTTCGCCAGCGCCTACCTGGCCATGGGCGTGCAGGTCACCCTGGTCTCGAGCCGCGAGCGGGTCATGCCGCACGAGGACGCCGACGCCGCGATGGCGATCGAGCGGGTCTTCCGCGAGCGCGGCATGGCCATTCTCAGCCAGTCCCGTGGCAAGTCCGTGGTCAACACCGGCTCCGGGGTGCAGGTCACGCTGGGCGACGGCCAGGTCGTCGAGGGCTCGCACGCGCTGATCGCGGTCGGCGCGGTGCCCAACACGGCGGCCCTCGGGCTCGAGGAGTACGGCGTGCAGGTCGGCGACGGCGGCTATGTGACCGTCGACCGGGTGTCGCGCACCAACGTGCCCGGCATCTACGCCGCCGGCGACTGCACCGGGGTGTTGCCGCTGGCCAGCGTGGCCGCCATGCAGGGCCGCATCGCCATCTGGCACGCGATGGGCGAGGCCGTGGCGCCGCTGCGGCTGCGTACGGTCTCGGCCAACGTCTTCACCGACCCCGAGCTGGCCACCGTGGGCGTCACACAGAACGACGTGGACGCGGGCCGAGTGCCGGCGCGACAGGTGATGCTGCCGCTGACCGGCAACGCGCGGGCCAAGATGGCCGACCTGCACGACGGCTTCGTGAAGCTCTTCTGCCGCCCGGCGACCGGTCAGATCGTGGGCGGGGTGGTGGTCGCGCCCAAGGCGAGCGAGCTGATCCTGCCGATCACGATGGCGATCGAGAACAACCTGACCGTGGACCAGCTGGCCCACACGATCACTATCTACCCGTCGTTGTCGGGGTCGATCGCGGAAGCGGCGCGTCAGCTGATGCAGCACGAGCTGCAGTAGCGTCCGGCTCGGCGGCCTGGTGGAAATCGGCGGCCCCGGCCCCAGCGGCGAGTGCCCGCTCGAGGTCGAAGGCCGCCGCCTGCTCGGCCGCGACGGCGAGCTGACGAGCCTCTTCCCTGCGGCCCTCTTCCTTGCGGCCCCCGAAGAGGGCCAGGATCCAGCCGGCGGTGCCGAAGACGACGGCGGCGGTGGCGGCGATCGCGAACAGTCGCCAGGCCGACTGGGTGATCGCCGTGCCGCCGATGTGGCCGACCAGGCCGCCGTACGAACCCCACGCGATCGCGGCGGCGCCGTCGTACAGGACGAAGAGCTTGACCGGGTAGCCGCGCCGGCCGGCGTGGAAGCCCGCTGCCATGCGCCCGCCCGGCACGAACCGGCAGAGCAGCAGGACGAGCGGGCCCGGCCGGCGGAGGCCGCGGGTGAAGCGGGCGGCCGCCAGCTTCGTACGGGAAGGGTCTTTGGCCTCGTCGTCATGCCGGGGGGCGTAGCGGGCGCGTAAGGCGGCCAGCCGGCCCGTGCCCCGCTCAGCGCTGCTGCGGCCGAGAACGAACGCGATGGCGTCGCCGGTGAACATGCCCAGCGCCCCGACCAGGATGACCAGAGCAAGATCCAAATTGCCGTAGACAGTCAGCGCGCCGGATGTGATCATGATCGCCTGGATCGGCACCACCGGGATCAGCGCGTCGATGGCGAGGAAGCCGAAAAGAGCAAGGTACGCCCATGCCGGTGTTGCCATCATGGTCAACAGTTCGGTCATCGGTCTCGCCACCTCGCGGCTTTATATTCGGGGCCCACGACATTGTCCGTGGAGTCACCTGAGAATGTGCTGTGTTCAGCATGCTCCCTGATCAGACCCGGTCGTCGGTGATGCCTGACACGGTAAAGCCTCGATTCCCGCGGTGCCTGTCATTTTCGGGACGCTGCCGTCTCGTAAGGGCGTTCGGTCCGTATTTGTCCGAGCGATTTTTCGCCGAAGCGCGGCGGGCGTACCGTGAAGTTGCCGGAACTCCGGGTCCCCCGTTCTCGGTGTGCCGGCCGGTGGGCCGTCCGTAGGTCCCGTACGGGCGGCCCACCTCTGCCTCACCTACGCTGGAGCGCGTGCCCGCGCTGGTCCCGCCCACAGTCGTTGTCCGGCCGTCGTTCCTGGCCGCGATGGACGAGTACGTGGCCGAGGGGCGCGGCGGCCCGGATGACTTCAGCAACATCGGGGCCGACCTTCGCGCGTACGCGCCGACCTGGTCGAGCCCGGCGGGCTTCGCGGAATTTGTTGGCTTCCTGCTCGCGCAGCGCCGGGAAGAGACACCCCGCCCGCCCGGCTACGTGCCCACGACGGTGCTGTGGTGGCTCGAGGCCGAGGCCTACCTGGGCCGCCTCAACATCCGCCACCGCCTCGCGCCCGGTCCCGCCGGCGAACGCAACGGTCACATCGGTTACGACGTACGCCCCTCGGCCCGCCGCCAGGGCCATGCCACCGCCATGCTGGCCGCGGCACGGCCGGTGGCGGCTGCTCTGGGCCTTTCCAAGGTGCTCATAACCTGCGACTTCGACAACGAGCCGTCCCGCCGAACCATCGAACGCAACGGCGGCGTCCCGGCCGCCCGCCGCGACGAGAAGCTCCGCTACTGGCTACCCACCACCTGAGCCCGCCGCTGTAGCGGTGGCTGGCTCCCCATCTGAGCCCGCCGCTGTAGCGGTGGCCGGCTCCCCATCTGAGGCTGTTGCTGTAGCGGTGGCCGGCTCCCCATCTGAGGCTGTTGCTGTAGCCGTGGCCGGCTCACCGCCTGGGTCTGTTGCTGTGGCGTTGGCCGGCTCACCGCCTGGGTCTGCTGTTGTGGCGTTGGCCGGCTCCCATCTGGGGCCGGTTCTATCGCGTCTGCCGTGACGAAAGCTCCGCTCCCGGCTCACCTCGGGAGGCCACTTTCCGGTGCCGGTTGCCGTCACACCGCCGTGCCGGTTGCGGTCACTCGATGTTGCACACCACTGATCCGGCGGTGACGGACTCGCCGACCTTCACCGACAGGCCGGACACCGTGCCGGCCTGGTGGGCAGTGAGTGGCTGCTCCATCTTCATGGCCTCGACCACCACGATCACGTCGCCCTCGGACACGTTGTCGCCGTCGGCCACGGCCACCTTGACGGCTGTGCCCTGCATCGGGGCGATCAGCGCCGCGCCGCTCGTCTGGGTCTGAGCGCCCCCGCCGCCGCGGCGTGCAGCCGGTCGCGCGGCCGCTGCCGGGCCGGCGCGCAACAGCTTCGACGGCAGCTTGACCTCGAGGCGCTTGCCGCCGACCTCGACCACGACCGTCTCGCGTTCTTCGGCGCCCGGCGCTGCCTCGCCGCTCGGGGTGAAGGGTTCGATGCCGCCTTCCCACTCCGTCTCGATCCATCGGGTGTGGACGGTGAACGGCTCGGACGTGAAGGCCGGGTCGCGCACCACCGCGCGGTGGAACGGCAGCACGGTGGCCAGCCCGGTGATGACTGTCTCGTCGAGGACCCGGCGCGAGCGTTCCAGGGCCTCTTCCCGCGTACGGCCGGAAACAATGATCTTGGCTAGCAGGGAGTCGAAGTTTCCGCCGACGACGCTGCCGGCCTCGACCCCCGCGTCGACCCGGACGCCGGGGCCGAGGGGCCACACCAGCGCCTCGACCGCGCCGGGGGCCGGCAGGAAGTTGCGGCCCGGGTCTTCGCCGTTGATGCGGAACTCGATGGAGTGGCCGCGCGGGGCCGGATCGCTCGTGAACCGCAGCGGTTCGCCCGCGGCGATGCGGAACTGCTCGCGTACGAGATCAATTCCGGCCGTTTCCTCGCTGACCGGGTGCTCGACCTGGAGGCGGGTGTTGACCTCGAGGAAGGAGATCGTGCCGTCCTGGCCGACCAGGTATTCGACCGTGCCCGCGCCGTGATAGCCGGCCTCGCGGCAGATCGCCTTCGCGCTCTCGTGAATGGACGCTCGCTGCTGCTCGCTCAGGAAGGGGGCCGGCGCCTCTTCGACGAGCTTCTGATGCCGCCGTTGCAGGGAGCAGTCACGCGTGCCGACGACGATGACCGTGCCGTGCGTGTCGGCCAGCACCTGCGCCTCGACGTGCCGGGGGCGGTCGAGGTAGCGCTCGACGAAGCATTCGCCCCGCCCGAACGCCGCCACCGCCTCGCGCGTCGCGCTCTCGAACAGGGCCGGGATCTCGTCGATCGTGCGCGCGACCTTGAGCCCGCGCCCGCCGCCGCCGAACGCCGCCTTGATCGCCACGGGCAGACCGTGCTGCTCGGCGAACGCGACGATCTCGGTCGCGTCGGCCACCGGCTCGGCCGTGCCCGGCACCAGCGGCGCCCCGGCCCGCTGGGCGATGTGCCGGGCGGTGACCTTGTCACCCAGGTCGCGGATCGCCTGCGGGGTCGGGCCGATCCAGGTCAGGCCGGCGTCGAGCACCGCCTGGGCGAAATCGGCGTTCTCGGAGAGGAAACCGTAGCCCGGATGGACCGCGTCGGCGCCGCTGCGCGCGGCGACCTCGAGCAGCTTGCCGATGCTCAGGTAGGTGTCGGCCGCGGTCTCGCCCACCAGCGCGTACGCCTCGTCGGCGAGCCGGGCGGGCAGCGCGTCACGATCGCTGTCGGCGTAGACGGCGACGCTGGTCAGCCCGGCGTCCTGACAGGCCCGGATGACCCGGACGGCGATCTCGCCACGGTTGGCGATCAATACCTTGCGCACGGGCTGAGCCTAGCCGCAGCGACCGACAGTTTTACGCTGACGGAGTGTCCGCGACCCGCATGATGATCCTCGGCCTGGTGCAGTGGCTGGAGCCGGTGCACGGCTATGACGTACGGCGTGAGCTGCTGAGCTGGAGCGCCGACAAATGGGCCAACGTCCAACCGGGGTCGATCTATCACGGTCTGCGCAAGTTGACCGATGAGGGGTTGCTGCGGGAGGTCGCCACCGAGCAGGTGGGTGGCCGTCCCGCGCGTACGACGTACGAAACCACCGACAAGGGCAAGGCGGAGTTTCAGGCGCTCTTGCGGAACGGCTGGTGGAACCTGACGCCGGGTCCCGACCCGTTCATGGCCGCGTTCTCCTTTCTGCCCGCGCTCTCCCGCGAGGAGTCCGCGGCGGCGTTGCGGAACCGGGCGAACCAGCTGCGGGCCGGCGCGCAGCAGCTCGAAGCGGCGACCAAGGCCGACTGGGCCGACAACAAACCGGCCTTCGTGGCGTGGATGTGGGAGCGCAGCATCGTCATGGCCGAGGCCGAGATCGCTTGGTGCGAGCGCACGGCCCGGCGCATTGAAACGATGGGGGACGCCTGGCAACCGCTGAACGAGGCGCAGAGTACCGCCGATCCCAAATTAAAGTTTGACTAGTAAAACTTGACGGTCGTAGGCTCGCCTGCATGATTGAGACGCGCGGGCTACGCAAGTCGTTCGTGTCGCGCCAGGGGCGCGAGAAAAAGACGGTCGAGGCCGTACGCGGTGTCGACCTCACCGTCGCCGAGGGCGAGATCTTCGGCTTCCTGGGTCCCAACGGGGCCGGCAAGACCACCACGCTGCGCATGCTGGCCACGCTGATCGTCCCCGACGACGGCTCGGCCACGATCGCCGGCGCCGACCTGCGCGCCGACCCGGGCGAGGTTCGCCGGCGGATCGGCTACGTCGCCCAGGGCGGCAGCACCTGGGACGATTCCACTGCCCGCGAGGAACTGGTTCTCCAGGCACGCCTCTACGGCGCTTCGAAGAGTGATGCGCTCGCCCGGGCCGCGCGCGTCCTCGAGGGGTTCCAGCTGACCGAGTACGCCGACCGCAAGTGCAAGACCTACTCCGGCGGCCAGCGGCGGCGGGTCGACATCGCGCTCGGCATCATCCACGAGCCCAAGGTCGTCTTCCTCGACGAGCCGACCACCGGCCTCGACCCGCAGAGCCGGGCCCACATGTGGGACGAGATCAGACGGCTGCGCGCGGAGGGCATGACCGTCTTCATCACGACCCACTACCTCGACGAGGCCGACGCGCTCTGCGACCGCATCTCCATCATGGACAACGGCGAGATCGTCGCCTCGGGCACGCCGGCCGAACTCAAACGCGAGATCTCGGGCGACGTCGTGCGGGTCGGCCTGCCGGTCGATGCTGTCCCGGCGGCGGTCCAGGCCCTGACTTCCTACAAGACCGAGACGTACGAGGACAACGTGCGCCTCTACGTCGAGGACGGCGCCGTGGCGATCCCGCAGATCCTGCGCGCCCTCGACGCGGCCGGCGTCCCGCTCGGCACCGTCGAGCTGCACCGGCCCAGCCTCGACGACGTGTTCCTCACCAAGACCGGCCGATCGCTGCGGGAGAGCTGAGAAATGAAGCTGCTGCGCGACACCTCATTGATCTTCAACCGCCAGATGCAGTTGCTGCTGCGCAACCCGGTCTGGATTCTCGTCGGCGTCTTCCAGCCGGTGATGTACCTGCTGCTTTTCGCCCCCCTCCTCAAGCCGGCCCTGCAGGTGCCGACCAACGCCGAGGCGTACGAGATCTTCGTACCCGGTCTGCTCGTGCTCCTGGCCATCTTCGGCGGCCTGTTCCAGGGCTTCGGCCTCATCGCCGAGCTGCGGGCCGGCGTCATCGAACGGTCCCGGGTGACCCCCGTCAGCCGCCTGGCGCTGCTGCTGGGCCGCTCACTGCGCGACGTGGTGTCGCTGATCGCCCAGGCCGTCATCATCACGCTGCTGGCGCTGGTGTTCGACCTGCGGGTCTTCGTGCCCAACCTGCTGCTGGCCTACCTGATGCTGGCGCTGATCTCGTTGATGACGTCCGCGGTCTCGTACGGCGTGGCCCTCGTGGTGAAGAGCGAAGACGCACTGGCGCCACTGATGAACACGGTCGCCCAGCCGGTGCTGCTGCTCAGCGGCATCCTGCTGCCGTTGACGTACGCCCCCGGCTGGCTCCAGGGCGTCGCCGACTGGAATCCGTTCTCGTGGGCGGTCAACGGCACGAGGGCGCTGTTCCGCGGTGACCTCGGCGCGCCGGATGTCTGGCAGGGCCTGCTCATCATGGCCGTGCTGGCCGTTGTGGCGGTGGGCTGGGCGGCAAGGGAGTTCGCCCGAAGCGTCCGCTGACCCCTACTACTTCCAGAGGGCGATATAGGGCACGCCCATCTCGGCCAACAGGTTCCGGAGCAGGGGCAGCGACAGCCCGATGACGTTCCCGGGGTCGCCTTCGATGCGCTCCACGAAGGCGCCCCCGCGGCCGTCCAGCGTGAACGAGCCGGCCACGTGCAGCGGTTCCCCGCTGGCCACATAGGCGGCGATTTCCTCATCGCTGATATCGGCGAAGTGCACGGTGGTCGTGCCGACCGCTTCGGCCTGCTTGCCGGTGACAAGGCTGGTCACGTGATGCCCGGTGTGCAGCACGCCGGCCCGCCCACGCATCCGCTTCCAACGCGCGGTGGCCTCTTCGGCATTGGCCGGCTTGCCGAAAACCTCACCCTCGAACGCCAGCACGGAGTCACACCCGAGCACGACAACCCCCGGATCGGCGTTCAACTGAGCGGCAATGGTGCGCGCCTTCATGCGCGCCAGCGCGAGACAGAGCGAGTGCGCATCCGCAGCCTCAACGGTCGATTCATCCACGCCGCTGACCATGACGTCAGCCTCGATCCCGGCCGCACTGAGCAACCCGCGCCGAGCCGGACTGGCCGAAGCAAGAATCAACCGATACACAATGTCCTTCTCCACGCTCAAGAGGCTACAAGCCCCACGGCGTTCGAAGAGCGCGGGAGTCGTTGTTTCACCTCAAACGGGGCCATTGGCGTCTAACTTCGCCGACGCCGACGCAACAAGAGCCCTGCGAGCACAGCAATGATAGCGAGAGCACCCGCGAGGCCGCCCCAAATCAGAACACGGCTGTCGCTGGCCGGCTCGGGCGTCGCCGCCGCCTCGGGTGATGCAAATTCCGGCCGCACGGCGCCAGGCGCGTTTGTGGCTGTGTTCGGATCACCGCTGCTAGGGGCAGTAGTGGCGCTCTCCGGTGGCGGCGCCCCAACGGTAAGCGCCTTCACGATATTTAGTCGCCCGAACCCGCATTCGTCATCTCGCCCTGGCGGCCCGATGTCATCCGCTGTGTCGGTCAGTCGTCGAATAACGTCCTTCGCCGAAAGCTCCGGAAATTTCGACCTTACGAGAGCCGCAGCGCCGGAAACGATCGCAGAAGAATCAGATGTTCCGGTCGCAGATCCGTAGGTGCTTGTAGGTTGGGCCGAAATGATGTCAACCCCTGGTGCGCATATCTGGACCTTGTCGTCTTTGACAGAGGCGGCCGAATACTTTCCGTTTCGATCAGATGCTCCAACCGCCAGGACGCCGTCGAATGCCGCAGGGTAACTAACGATGGCTCCTGAAGATGTATTGCCCACTGCGGCGACGACGACTATGTCATCATTGATTGCGGAATTAATTGCATCTTGAAGGTCAAACCCGGGTCCGGCGCCAGCTGAAATATTAATAATTTTGGATTTTTGGTTGGCGGACCAGATTACGCCCTCGGCCATGACCGCCGAGTCGATCTCATGCCCGTCCTTGGAGATTCTTACGGGTAGGACTTTGGCGTTGGGGGCAATTCCTTGAATTCCTGAACCGGGTGATCGGCCGTGGCCCGCAATTAGTGCAGCCATTCGGGTTCCATGACCATCTATGTCATTGCGGCCATCGCGAATACTGGACGAGGTTAGGTCGCTGCCTGAAAGTAAGTTTCTTTTGACATCAGGGTGCGAAGCAACTCCTGTGTCCAAAACCGCCACTGTGACGCCAGCGCCGGTCGAGATGCTTCTCGTTCGCGCCACCTGCAAGCTCTCTAGGTACCATTGGCGATCACGAACCGAGTCCGCGAATGCAGGAGATGCCGGGCATAGCGCTATGGCAAGGAGCGAGGACCCGGTCGCAGCGCCGACCTTGCTTAAGATCCTCAATTGAGGCCGATCGCAGGTCCGGGATCTACACGTTGCTCCCGAGGTGGTAGAACGACTGGCTCGACACCAGATGCCGTCTGCCATGGATTGTCAGGATCCCAGCGGTCCTGTTCCTCTTGTCGCTTACCGAGGCTGCGGCCGTTCGGTTGACCGTAGAGAGCGTTACTCGCGGACGTATGTGGACCGGGAACATATGCGCCGCTCGGTTTGCCGGGAGGCGCGCCGCCGATTACACCCCCGACCGGGTTGATCCGGCTGGGGGATGGCCTCGCGCCGCCAGGCTGAGCCACTCCAATGCCAGGGGCACCTCCGATCATTCCGCCGGGGGGCATTGCATGAATGCCGCCGGGGACTGATCCGGTTGGTCGGCTGAGCCCATCACGAAGCGCCGCAGTCCTGCCAGGCGCACCGGAGCTCGCCGGAGGAAGTACGGCGCTTCCGCCGGGAGGGCTGAAGCCGCCTGGCGTCAAGGGGATACCGCCAGGCGCCAGCGAAGTAGGCCCGGAAACGCTGGGGGCTGTCGGCGTGAGCGGGGAGAATCCGGAGAGGGGAGGGGGTGTAGCCGAAGGGTTTGCTCCGCCCAAAATCAACCCTGGTTGTGGAGCTGGCGGTTGCGGGGTGCCGGGCGGCGCAACGGACGGGGACGTCGGGAATGTGGCTGTTGGAGCCTTCGGACTTGCCGACCGAGGTCTGTCGTCGAAGCTTGGCACAACAGGTGGAATGGCTGGAGGCACGTAGCCGCCGGTGCCGGTGTCCGTCGGGTCATCAAACTTCGAGTTCGGTCGATAAGGCTGGGGTGTGCGGATGTTGACTTGAGCCTGCGCCAGGTCTGCGCTTACGCCGCTTAGGAGGGTTACGGCTTTTTGGTGTAGGGCCTCTTGGCGGCCGGGGGCTACCGGGGGCTGTTCGCCGCTAGGGCTCGGGCTTGGGGTTGGCTGGGGCTGGCCGCTTGCTGACTGTTGTGGGGCCGTGTGGGTCAGCAGGAGTTGCTCGTTTGACTCGTACTCTCGGGCCAGGTCGTCCATTTCTTTCTGGGCGAGGCTGATGGAGAGCGTGGCCGCGGCGAAGGCGTCGTGGTTGGAGATGGCGGCTTCGTAGGTTTCGCTCAGGTTGGTGATCAGCTCGTCCAGGCGGGCGATGTAGGCCGCTGAGGCCGCGTTCTTTTCCGGGGGCCAGACCGACGCCAGGTTGTCTCGGTAGTTCTGCACCTGCCAGCGGTGCTCGACCAGCAGGTCGGCCGATTGCTTCCAGCCCGTCAGCAGCTCGTAATGCCTGGCTGTGTCGGGGTTCTGGATGAGCGCCTGCATCTGCTGCATCGTCAGCATGCCCCACGGGGTGCCGCCGGCTCCTCCACCGCCGCTGGCGACGAGCATCAGAGGTTCCCCTCGCTGGTCGTGGGCGTTATGGGTGTCGTTGCCTCGGGGATGCCGACCTTGTCGAAGGCCTTGTCGACGTCGCTGACCCGGGCGTGCGCGAAGGCGTCGGAGCCGCTGTACTGCTTGCTGATGTCGGCGGCCGCGTTCGCGAAGCCTTGAGTGCCGTTCGCGTAGTTGTAGACGTTCTGGTGGGTGACGTCTTGCGCCTCGCGGTGGGCCAGCAGGAACGAAGAAAGCTCGACGAATTCGCCCGGTGGCGGCGGCAGCGGTGTGCCCATTGATTCGCTCACCGTGGACATGTGGGGGGCGTAGCTGTCTTTCACGTTGGCGGCGAGTTTGGCGGCGAACTGTTCCATCGCCTGGATGTCGGCCTCGATCGCGCCGAAGTCGGTGGTGCCGTAGTCACGCAGCCATGCGGGACCGCGATCCTCCTCCGGAATCATCTGCGCCTCCCCGGTCCGAACATTGGAGCGCTTGTGAGAGTAGTCGGTCACTGCCAGCGTCGGGGACCCTGTGGACAGTGACGAACGATGATCTATCGGGGGAGTGCCGACGTCTTCCACGAGTGGGGGGTCATCGATGGGCGTGCGGATCGGGACCAGTGGGAAACCGGGGTCTGAGCAGGCTCGGCATCAACTTCGCTGGATGCCGCCACCAGCACCGTGACCAGCGCGGCCAGCTCGATGTCGGTGGGCTTGCCACGCACGACGCTGACCAGCGGTTCCGTATTCATCGACCGAGCGTACGGCTTGACAGCGGAGATCCGGTGACACGCATCCCACACTCGGCTGATCGATTCGCTGTCGCTCGACATGACCGGGTATTTTCTCCGTGATGTCTTCCTCTCCCCCGCTCGTAGTCGCTGACCGTTACCGGCTTGTCGCGCCGCTCGGTCAGGGCGGGATGGGTCGTGTCTGGCGGGCGACCGATGTCGTCCTGCACCGTGAAGTTGCCATCAAGGAACTGGTGCCGCCGCCCGGCCTGACCGCAGGCGAGCGGCAAGAGATGCGAGAGAGGTCGCTGCGCGAGGCGCGTGCGATCGCCCGGCTCAACAACATCAACGTGGTCCGCGTCTTCGACGTGTTGCGTACGGATGCCGACCCGTGGATCGTCATGGAGTACGTGCCGTCCCGCTCGCTGCAGGACACGCTTGCCGCCGACGGCCCGTACAGCCCGGTGCGCGCCGCCGAGATCGGTCTGGGCGTCCTCAACGCGCTGCGTGCCGCCCACCGGGCCGGTGTCGTCCACCGCGACGTCAAGCCGGGCAACGTGCTGATCGGCGCCGACGGCCGAGTGGTGCTCACCGACTTCGGGTTGGCCACCGTCCCGGGGGACCCCAACGTCACGCGTACGGGCCTGGTGCTCGGCTCGCCGGCCTACATCGCGCCCGAGCGGGCCCGGGACGGTTCCGCCGGTCCGGCCGCCGACCTTTGGTCGCTGGGCGCCACCCTCTACGCCGCGGTCGAGGGCGCCTCGCCGTTCGCCCGCCCGTCCGCGATCGCCACCCTGGCCGCGCTGGCCACCGAGAACCCGCCGCCCGCGCGTAACGCCGGCCCGATGAAGCCCGTGCTCAACGGTCTGCTCCGCAAGGACCCGACGCATCGCATCAACGCCGAGGAAGCCGAGCGCCTGCTGCTGCGCGCCGCCGGCCGCCGTTCCAAGCTGAGCTTCCCGATGAGCCCGACGATGCGCCGTCCGGGTGTCGGCCGCGACCGGGCGGCACTGACCGGCGGCACCGCCTCCACCCCGGTCGTGCCGGGTCCACGTCCTCCGGTGGCCCGTCCGGCCAACCCACCCGGCCGTACGCCGGTCACGCCGGCGCAGGGTCGTGCCGCGAGCCCGCCGCAGCCGCCCGTCAATCCGGGTCGCCCGGGCGCCGACCAGGACCGTCCGGTCTTCGCGCCGGGCAAGGCGCCGGTGAGCCGTCCCGCCGCCGAGACCCCGACCAGGGTCGACACGCCGAAGGTGGACGCGCCGCGCCTCGACGCGACCCGGGTCGACGGTCCCAAGATCGATGCCACGCGCGTCGACGGGCCCCCGGTCCGCGACGACAAGACCACCTTCATCGGTACGGGTCCCCACACGTCCGAGCCGCCGCGGTCCGGCCCGCATGCGAGTGGCGGGCTTTCCCGTACGTCCCGTGGCGCGCAATCCGGCTTCACGGCAGCAGACGTCGCGGCCAACCGCCGAAAGACGGCCGCTCCCGAGCACGAGCGCTCCCTGGCGGACGCCACCGCCCTGATCCCGCGAGTGGAACCCGACGCGCCGGCCGAGCAGAAGCCGGTGCCGGCGCAGGCCGACCCGACCACCAAGATCCAAACCCCGTCGAAGAACACGACGGCCCCGGCCAAGCCGAAGCGGAACACGCCCGAGCCTGCCGACAAGACGACCAGGATCCCGGCACCGGTCGACCAGACGACGAAGATCGCGGGGCCCCCCGCTCGGCCGGCTGACACGACAACCAAGATCTCCGAGCCGGTCGACCGGACAACCAAGATCACGGAGCCGGCGAAGAAGCCCGAGCCCGCGAAGACCAAGGCCGAGGACGCCAGACTTGCGGGCGCCAAGCCTGCAGGAGCCAAGCCCAAGGGCACCCAGCCGGCAGGCGCCAAGGGCGACGTCAAGGACGGCGGGTCAGCCAAGGGCGAGCCCGACAAGCCCGTTGTCGTGGACGCGACCCAGGTCGTGAGCCCGGCCAAGAGCGCCCCGGCCAAGGGCAAGAAGACTGCGGCGCCGGCGAAGAGGGTCGCGCCCGCTGCAGCCGAGCCGAACTCCGAGGGCGAGACCCCGACCGCCGCCGAGCAGAACAATGCCTCGGAACGTGCCGCGAAGAGCGCCGCCCAATCCACCACGGAGGACAGTGCTGCGCAGGGCAGCTCCCCGCAGGGCAGCTCCGAGCAAGGCAGTTCCGCGCAGGGCAGCTCCCCGCAGGGCAGCTCCGAGCAAGGCAGCTCCGAGCAGGGCAGCTCCGAGCAGGGCAGCTCCGAGCAAGGCAGTTCCGCGCAGGGCAGCTCCCCGCAGGGCAGCTCCGAGCAGGGCAGCTCCGAGCAGAGCGGCACCGAGCAAGGCGGCACCGCGCAGGGCAGCCCCGAGCAGGGCGACACCGTGCGGGGCGGAACTGCGCAGGGCAGCCCCGAGCAGGCCGGGGCCGCGCAGGCTCGGCCCGAGGAGGACAGCCTCGAGCAGCGCAGCACCGAGCAGGGTGGCACTGCCCGGGGCAACACCGCGCAGGTCAGGACCGAGCAGGGCGGCACCGAGCAGGGCAACACCGCGCAGGTCGGGACCGAGCAGGGCGCCGTCGCGGAGGGTGACGTCGCGCAGGGCAGCACCGAGCAGGGCAGCACCGAGCAAGGCAGCACCGCGCAGAACAACGCCCCAGAGGTAGCTGCCAAGAGTGGCACTGAGGTCGCCACTGCGGCAGACAGAGCTGCGGAGAGCAACGCCGCCCAGAGCAACGCCACGGAGAGCGACGCCGCGCAGGACAGCGCCGCAGACGACAGCACCGCTCAGGCCGCCGCGAAGAAGGGCAGCCCCTCTTCCGCCGCGCAGGCCAGCGCTGCAACGACCACCGCGAAGAGCGATCCCCAAGCGACTAGCGCGAAGAGCGACTCCCCGGACGCAAAGGTCAGGGCCACCGAGGCGCAAGCCAAGGACGTCCCGACCGTGCCCTCGGCCGCAGCCGCGGCGCCTCAGGACCGTACGCGTGCGGAATTGCCGGCCAATGCACGGCGAAAGCACACCCCGGTCGACGACGCCGAACCGCTGAGCCCGGCGCCCGCCTTCAATCGCTCGTCCCGCCCGGCCTGGGCCCCCATGCCCGTGCGCCAGTCGCCCGGTGTCACCGTCTTCGGCACGCGCCTCACCTACGGCCAGGCCGCGTTCGCCGGCGGTGTCCTGCTGCTCATCATCGTGCTGGTGGTCGTGCTCATCGGCGTTCTCGGTAGTGACGGCGACGACAACCAGTCTCAGCAACCACCGGTCGTCCCCACCGCCTCGGCCGGTGGCGCGTCGCAGAAACCGGCTGCCGGAGCCCCCAGCAACGCCCCGTCCACGCCGAAGTCCACGGCGCCGTCGAGCCCGGCCGGGCTGGCCCTGCCCAGCACCTGGCGCGTGTACTCGGACGGTTCCGGCTTCAAGGTGCCGTTGCCCAAGAGCGCCTCGATCTCGCAGTCGGGCAGCGAGACCCGCATCCGGTGGAACAACCGCCTGCTGCTGATCGACCAGACCGACGAGCCGAAGCCCGACGCGCTCGCCGACTGGAAGCAGCAGGAGCGGGACCGCGCGGGCCGGGACTACCGGGACTACCAGAAGGTGAAGCTGGTCCCGGTCAGCAACTACTTCAAGCAGGCCGCTGACTGGGAGTTCTTCTACACCACGAGCAGTGGCAACCCCCAGCACGCGGTGAAGCGCAACATCATCGTCAGCGACAGCCAGGCGTACTCGATCTCCTGGTATGTCTCACCCGACGACTGGGACGCTTCGCAAGCCGATCTCAAGCTTGTTTACCAGGGGTTTCAGCCCAAGAAGTAACTCCGGTGAGTGATGACGCGAATGAATGGGTAGTTCATGTCGCATCACGATCGGGAGGTACGACATGAACTGCCGACGACACGGCAGGAAGCCCACGATGGCCCTGTGGATGCTGGTGGCCCTTGCTGACCTGGCCATTCTCGCCGCCGCGGCGGGTGCGCTGGTCACGATCTCGGTGCTGGTCGCGCTGGCGGTGCTGGCCGGGGGCTTCGTCGCTGCCCGTCCGCTGCTCACGAAGCGTGCGGCCGCCGTACCCGCCGAATCCGTGGTCCGCCGCCGCGCGTAACAGAGGTCGCCGGCAACAGAAGTCCCCGCGCGTACCAGGACCCGCATAGCGAGATCGGATACAGTTCCGCGCTGTGTCGATCGAAGGCGTGACTGACTTCTGGGACAAGCTGCTCGGTGCCCAACCGGACCCGCCCGGTCTGCTGGTGCTGCTCACCGCGCTGGCCGGCCTGCTCGCGGTGGCCTTCCGCCCGGTGTGGCGGATCGCCCGCAACGCCGTGACGATCGCCCATGAGGGTGGGCATGCTTTGTTCGCCCTGCTCACCGGGCGCAGACTGCGCGGCATCCGGCTCGAGTTCGATACCTCCGGCCTGACGCTGTCGTCGGGCCGCCCGACCGGCCCCGGCATGATGCTCACCCTGCTGGGCGGCTACATAGCGCCGTCGCTGGTCGGTCTGCTGGGTGCCTGGCTGCTCGGGGGCAATCGCATCACGCTGCTGCTCTGGCTGGCCGTGGTGCTGCTGCTCCTCATGCTGATCAACATCCGGAACCTCTTCGGCGTGCTCTCCCTGGTCGTCACGGGCGCGATCGTCTTCGCGGTCTCGTGGTACGCGACACCGGAAGTGCAAGCCGCTTTCGCGTACGCCGGGGTGTGGTTCCTGCTCTTCGGCGGCGTACGCCCGGTCTTCGAACTCCAGAGCCTGCGCCGGCGTGGCCGCATGCCCGAGTCCGACGCCGACCAACTGGCCCACGTCACCCACGTGCCCGCCATCTTCTGGGTCGGCGTCTTCCTGGCCGTCAACCTGGCCGCCCTGGTCGCGGGCGCCTTCCTGCTGGCCGGCCAGTGGCTCCCCGCAACCACTTCTTGATCTTCATTTCGCGGCCCCATCCCTAGCCCCCTCCGAGGCCATGAATGTCAATCACGGAACGCCACCTTCAGGTCACGTATCCGGACCAAAGGGTGATGGGGCGGGTGCGTCGGGGGCGTTAGCTTCCGGGGCATGGGTGGTCCGGGGCTGGCGTGGACGACGGCGGTGCTCGCCTTTGTCGCGGCTGTGCCGCTGTGGCGGGTCACCACGCACGCCATCACGATCGCCCATGAGGGTGGGCATGCCATGTTCGGGTCGCTCACCGGGTTGTTCGTCAAGAAGGTGCGGGTGGATCGGGGCGGCAGCGGCTCGACCGCCTACCGGCAGGAGAAATGGTCGGTCCTGCAGACCTTGGCGGCGGGGCTGGCCGGCTACCTCGGCCCTTCGATCTTCGGGCTGGCCGGCGCGTGGATGCTGGTGCGTGGCATCAGTCCCCGGTCGATCCTGCTCATGACCCTCGTGCTGCTGGCCGTGCTGCTGGTCATGGTGCGCAACGTGTTCGGGTTCATCGCGGTGCCGGCGACCGCCGCGCTCGTGTGGACAGTCGCGATGCGCGCGAGTGCGGACGTCCAGCTCGTGTTCACGTACATCTGGATCTGGTTCCTGCTGATGGGCGGCACCCGGCAGATCCCCGAGCTGTACGGCAACTGGAAGAACGGCGGCGAACCGGACACCGGCACGCTGGCCGAGGCGACCGGTCTGTCCGACGCGTTCTTCGTGGCGCTGTTCTGGCTGGGCTCGATGGTCGCTCTGGTCTACGGCGGCGTCCTGCTGTTGACGAACCCCGTTTAGAGGGGGATGTTGCCGTGCTTCTTGGGCGGCAGGGATTCGCGCTTGGTGCGCAGGGTGCGCAAGCCGCGGGTGACCTCGGCGCGCGTCTGGGAGGGCATGATCACCGCGTCGACGTAGCCGCGTTCGGCGGCGATGTACGGGTTGGCCAGCGTGTCCTCGTACTCCTGGATCAGTTCGGCGCGGCGGGCGGCCGGGTCCTCGGCTTCGGCGAGTTCGGCCCGGTAGAGGATGTTCACCGCGCCCTGGGCGCCCATCACGGCGATCTGCGCAGTGGGCCACGCGAAGTTGAGGTCGGCGCCGAGGTGCTTCGAGCCCATCACGTCGTACGCGCCGCCGTAGGCCTTGCGGGTGATCACGGTGACCTTGGGGACGGTGGCTTCGGCGTACGCGTAGATGAGTTTCGCCCCGCGCCGGATGATGCCGTCCCATTCCTGTGATGTGCCGGGCAGGAAGCCGGGCACGTCGACGAAGGTCACCACCGGGATGTTGAAGGCGTCACACGTGCGTACGAAACGGGCCGCCTTTTCCGAGGCGGCGATGTCGAGCGTGCCCGCGAGGTGCAGCGGCTGGTTGGCGACCACGCCGACGGGGCGGCCCTCGACCCGGCCGAAGCCGACCACGATGTTCTGCGCGTAGAGCGGCTGCACCTCGAGGAAGTCGTCGACCACCGTCTCGACGACCTTCTTGATGTCGTACGGCTGGTTGGCCGAGTCGGGGATCAGGGTGTCCAGTTCGAGATCGGGGTCGCGCGGCGCGGAATCCGCGAACACGACCGGCTCGTCGAGGTTGTTCGACGGCAGGTAGGAGAGCAGCGCGCGCACGTAGTCGATCGCGTCGTCCTCGTCGGACGCCAGGTAGTGGGCGTTGCCGCTGCGGCTGTTGTGGGTGCGGGCGCCGCCCAGTTCCTCGAAGCCCACCTCCTCGCCGGTCACCGTCTTGATCACGTCGGGGCCGGTGATGAACATGTGCGAGGTCTGGTCGACCATCACCGTGAAGTCGGTGATGGCGGGGGAGTAGACGGCGCCGCCCGCGCACGGGCCCATGATCAGCGAGATCTGCGGGATGACCCCGCTGGCCCGGACGTTGCGGAAGAAGATGTCGGCGTACAGGCCGAGCGCGACCACGCCCTCCTGGATGCGGGCGCCGCCGGAGTCGTTGATCCCGATGATCGGGCAGCCGATCTTCATGGCCAGGTCGAGCACCTTGACGATCTTCTCGCCGAAGACCTCGCCGAGCGAGCCACCGAAGATCGTGAAGTCCTGGGAGAAGACGCAGACCTGCCGGCCGTCGACCGTGCCGTAGCCGGTCACGACGCCGTCGCCGTACGGGCGGTTCTTCTCGAGGCCGAAGTTGGTGGACCGGTGCCGGGCCAGCGCGTCCAGCTCGACGAACGACCCCTCGTCGAGCAGCATCTCGATGCGCTCGCGGGCCGTCTTCTTGCCGCGGGCGTGCTGCTTCTCGACCGCTCGGGCCGAGCCGGCGTGCACGGCTTCGTCGGTGCGCCGGGCGAGGTCGGCGAGCTTGCCCGCGGTGCTGTGGATGTCGGTCACGGTGGCTTCCTGCGCTCTCCACGGGCGGCGGTGTACTGGTCAGTAATGATCGTAGTGCGATAGCAGGCCTCGCGCCGCTACGGGTGCGTTTCGCACTCAATGCCCCATTCGTTACCTGTGTCGTGACCAACTGGATGACCGCGGCCGGGATCGCCCTCATCGCCGGCGGGCTCGCCACGCTGATCTGCTTCCGATCCGTCCTGTTTGCCCGGGGCAGCCGCCGGGCCGGGCGCAATACGCGTACTGCCGAGGCGGCCGAGATCCAGCCCAAGTCTCGCGGTCCGAGGGGAAGCCGACGGCGCGGCCGGGCGCCGGAACCGTTGATCCCGCCGGCCGAGGAGGACCCGCGGGGAGCGCTGGCGTCGATCGGGCTGGCCGAGGAGGGCGAAGAGCCTTTTTCGTACGAGGATGATCCGCGCGCCGCCTCGGCGGAGCCGGAACGCGTGCTCGCCGACTTCGTGCCCGAACCCGTTGACTTCGCACCCGAGCCCGTCGGTTTCGTCCCCGAGCCCGTCGATCACGGCCCGGAACCCGCTGAGCTGGCCGGACTTGAGCTGGCCGGACTTGAGCTCGTGCCCGATCTGGAGCTCGACCCGGCTCCCGGCTTCGACGACCTCGACGACGACGAGCCGGACTATCCGGGCGAGCGTTACGGCCACCGCATCCAGGGCTGGGTCCGCCCCGAGTACCGGCACGTCCCCGAGGAGCCCGCGTCCGGCGAGTACTGGACGCCGATCCCGGTCGACCTCGACCCGGACCCCGAGCCCTCGGCCAAGGGTTACGGCTGGCCGTCGCCCGTCGAGCGCCTCCCCTCCGTTCCCGACTACGAGCCGGCCACCGGCTTCGATCTGGCCCCGGTCGAGCACGAGCCGACCGAGGTCGTCTCGGCCCGGTCCGACGAGCGGTTCGGGCCGCCGCGCAGCTGGTCCGCCCGCAACGAGAAGCGGGCAGGTCGCGCCGAGAAACAGGAGAGCCGCAGCGACCGCCGGGAAAGACGCGAGTGGCGTACGGAGAACGAAGCGCTACCCACCACTCAGCTCTTCGCCGCCGTCTCCGACGACCAGCCGCCCGCCCGCCGTCGCCGTCCGCGCCCCCGCCCTCGCCCGTCCGTCGAACCCCCCGACCGCAGCACCCGCGTATATGTCAGCCGTCACGCCGCCGAGCCCCCGCCCAGATAGAGGCTAGGCTCGGCGAATGTCCTCGCCGTTCACGGACCTCGACCGACCTCCGCTGTCACCGCGCTCGCTCGAGCGCGCCCTGGTGACTCCGGGCAGCCTGTGGACGCGGGTCGAGGTCGTCGCCGAGACGGCCTCCACGAACGCCGACGTCGGCGCCGCGGTGGCCAAGGGCGAGCCCGAGGGCCTGGTCGTCGTGGCCGAACAGCAGACCGCGGGCCGGGGCCGCCGCGACCGGCAGTGGGTCTCTCCGGCCCGGGCCGGTCTTACCCTGAGTGTCCTGTTGCGACCGGGCCGTCCGGACCGTGAGCACGAGTGGCGCACCCTGTCGCCGGCCACGTTCGGCTGGCTGCCGCTGCTGGCGGGCGTGGCGCTGTGCGACGCGGTCGAGCGGGTCGCCGAGGTCGAGGCGACCCTGAAGTGGCCGAACGACCTGCTCGTGGGCGACCGCAAGTGCGCCGGAATCCTGGCCGAGGTGTCCGGCGACGCGGTCGTGGTCGGGCTCGGGCTCAACGTGACGACTCGCGCCGAGGAGCTTCCCGAGACCAACGGGCTGCCCGCCACCTCGCTGCGGGTGGCCGGCGCCGCCGTGACCGACCGCGACCCGCTGCTGCGGGCGCTGCTGCGTGGCTTCGCCTCGTGGTACGCGGGCTGGCGCGAGGCGGGCGGCGACGCGGAGATGTCCGGGCTGCTCGCGGCGTACCGCCGGAGCTGCTCGACGATCGGCCGGCAGGTGCGGGTGCTGCTGCCGGCGGGTGAGACGCTGACCGGCGAGGCGACCGAGGTGGACGCGGCCGGCCAGTTGGTCGTCCGGACGGCGGACGGCGCCGAGCATCGTGTCTCGGCGGGTGACGTGCTGCACGTACGCTGACCGCGTGGCGTTCCCCGCTGAAGTTCTCGCCGAGGAGGAGGAGCTCGTCCTCCACCTGCATCCGCACTGGAAGACGGCCCTGGGTCCCGGCCTGCTCGTGCTGATCGCC
Organism: Paractinoplanes hotanensis; assembly: GCF_023717965.1. NCBI lineage: Bacteria > Bacillati > Actinomycetota > Actinomycetes > Micromonosporales > Micromonosporaceae > Paractinoplanes > Paractinoplanes hotanensis. Next base: position 44,560 of record NZ_JAMQOL010000069.1, read on the forward strand.
GTCGTCGTGACCGCCGTGGCCTGGGTGATGCTGCCCGTCACCGAGGGCGGTCGCATCGCGTTCCTGGTGGTCGCGGCAATCATGGTCTATCAGGGCGTCCGGTACGGCGTGGCGCCCCTGGCGGTCTGGCGGTGCACCCACTACGTGCTGACCGACGAGCGGATCCTGCTGCAGGACGGCGTGATCGCGCGGGAGCGGCGGGACCTGCCGCTCAGCCGGGTCAACGACCACGTGGTGACCCAGTCGGTGCTCGACCGGCTGTTCGGCACGGGCACCCTCAAGATCGACTCAATCGGCGAGCAGGCCGTGGTGCTGACCGCCCTGCCCCGGGCCCAGCAGGTGCAGACGCTGCTCTACGAGCTGATCGAGCAGGACCGTCTGCTGCGTCCCGACGACGAGGACACCGACGAGGACGAGCCCGAGGTCCCCGTACAGCGAAAAGGGTTTCTGTTCAAGAAGCAGCGGCGTTAGCGCCGGGCGTCGAGCTGCGCGACGCTGCCCGGCTCGTCCTCGGCGCTCAGCTCGGCCAGGCCGGCCACCGCGTCCAGCTCGGCGAGGTCACCCTCGTGACCGTCGACCGGCGGCTTGAGGAAGACGAAGGTGCGGTAGGCCCAGAAGCGGAACACCGTCGCGATCACGATGCCGGCTGCGGTGACGGCCATGAACGCGTGCGCGTCGTTCGCCTCGGTCAGGCCGAAGCCGTACTTGCCGACGGCGATCGACCCGGACTGGATGACCATGCCGACCAGGTTGAAGCCGAAGAAGAGCGTGTACTCCCGGCGCAGGGCGGTGCGGCTGTGTTTGCGGTAGGTCCAGTACCGGTTGGCGATGTACGCCAGGGTGGTCGTCACCACCGTGGCGATGACGCTGGCCTTGACGGCGCCGATGGGCAGTGCGACCCACGTGATCACCAGGTAGAGCAGAGTGTTTCCGGCACCGATCACGCCGAACGCCAGGACTTCCGGGGCAAGACGGCGCAGGTGTTCCGTCAGCGCACGAGCTGAGGGCATTGAGCAACCTTACGGGAGAGAGGGCAATTACGCCGTGTCACGAAGAGGGGATGGCGGCGGGGTCGGCCCGGCCGCGCTGTGCTCCTGTCGTGGTGGCGTGCCCGGCGGGGTCGAGGCCGGGAAGACGAACCGGCGGTACGACCAGAATCGGAACAGCGAGCCGGCGGCGGTGCCGATCAGCTGGCCCGAGATGTTGTCCGCGAGCTGGGTCTGGAACACGGGTGAGAGCTGTCCGAGACCGTAGTGGCTGATCGCCAGGCAGGCGAGACCGATCCCCAGGCCTATGGCGTTGAGCACGAAGAAGACCGTGTACTGCCGGGCCATGTTGGCGTGGGCGCGGTGACGCCACGTCCAGAACCGGTTGCCGAGGAAGGCGAACGTGGTGGCGATCACCGTCGAGATGGTCTTGGCTATCAGCGTCTCGAAGCCGGCCTGGAGCAGTACGTTGAAGATCGCCACGTCGATGGCGAACGCGACGCCGCCGACCGTGCCGAACTTGCCCAGCTCGCGAATGAGCGCCCGGAGCCGGTAGCGCAAGCCGGACGGCTGCGGCGACGAGGATTCGGGCACGGTCCCGAGAGTACCGGGGGCAGTCACGGACCGCTGTTTTCGTTGGCGAGTCTTAACCGCTTGATCCCGCATGGTGACGCTGCCGGTACGGAGGGTGGATCTCGCTGATCTCGGCAATCTCGGCCACTCTCTTCCGGCACTCGGCGCACCACCCCAGATGGACGCGCATCCGGTTGCCGTCCCGCGGGGCGAGCCGCCCGCGCAGGTGGACACCGAGCCGGTCACCTGCCCACCGGCACTCGGGATGGTCGGCGGTGGATACGTGTTGTTGGAGGTAGAGGCTGCGCAGCCCCTCCCGGGCGCGGTGGGCCAGCACGGCCACCGCGTTGGGCGTCATGCCCAGCATTCCGGCCACCTCGGCCGGGCTGTTCCCTTCAACGGCGGTCTGCCACAACACGTCACGCCAGCGCTCGGGCAGCTGGCGGAAGGCGGCCGCGGCGTACGTGCGCTCCAGCCGGTCGAGCGCCGGGTCGACGTAGGGCTGGCCCTCGTCGTACCGGGTCAGGTCGTCGGTGAACTCGAGCCGGCGGTCGCGTTGGGCCCGGTGGTAACAGACGTGCCGCATGGTCGTGTGCAGGTAGGCGCGGAAGGCGACGAGGGGGCCCCGCCCGGCTCGCAGCGAGGCGAACACCTTGGCGAACGTCTCGGCGACCAGGTCGTCGACGTCGGCCGGGTCGCTCGTCAGGCCCCACGCCAGCTGGCGTGCGGCTGCGCGGTGGCGTTCGTAAAGCGTCCCGTACGCCGCCGTGTCCCCGGCCCGGACGGCGGCCAGCAGCTCGGTGTCCGGCGGACTGCCCGGGATCGTCATTCCTGCCTCCTGCGGCGGGAGTAAGAGGAAAGCCCGATGACGACCAGCTTAGGCGGTTACGTCCGTTTTGCGAAAGTCGACGTTTGGCTGGGCGCGCCCGGCCGTTCCGGCGATGTTGCGCGTAACTGCGCCCTTCGTCGAAGGATCGATCGCGTACGAGCACCGCAGCCGAGGATTGTGCGGTTATCCACAGCAACGGCCGATGAACTCAACGTGTCCGCGGCTTAGGCTGAGCCAACTCCCCAAGACCCGGGCCGGCGCTTACCGGCCCTGCGGTCATTGGTCAGCGCCGACCGAAGGAGCACGTCTTGACCGCTGTGAAAGCGCACGCCCGCCTGGCCGCCTGGATCGACGAGGTTGCCGCACTGACGACCCCCGACCGCATCGTCTGGTGTGACGGCTCCGAGCAGGAGTGGGCGACGCTCACCGACGCGCTCGTCGAGTCGGGCGCACTGGTCCGCCTCGATCCCGCCAAGAAGCCGAACTCGTTCTGGGCCCGCACCGACCCCAATGACGTCGCCCGCGTCGAGGAACGCACCTTCATCTGCTCGGCCGACGAGGCCGACGCCGGTCCCACCAACAACTGGATGGACCCGGCCGAGATGAAGTCGACGATGACCGAGCTCTACCGCGGCTGTATGCGCGGTCGAACGATGTACGTCGTCCCGTTCTGCATGGGCCCGCTCGATGCCGAGCAACCCCTGTTCGGGGTGGAACTGACCGACAGCCCGTACGTCGTGGCCAGCATGCGGATCATGACGCGGATGGGCTCGGCGGTGCTCGAGGCGATGGGTTCCGACGCCGACTTCGTGCCGGCGCTGCACTCGGTGGGCGCTCCGCTCGAGCCGGACCAGGAAGATGTGGCCTGGCCGTGCAACGAGACCAAATACATCTCCCATTTCCCGGAGACCCGCGAGATCTGGTCCTTCGGTTCCGGGTACGGGGGAAACTCGCTGCTCGGCAAGAAGTGCTACGCCCTGCGGATCGCCAGCGTGGCCGCCCGCGACGAGGGCTGGCTGGCCGAGCACATGCTGATCATGAAGCTGACCTCGCCCGAGGGGCAGGTCCGCTACATCGCCGGCGCGTTCCCGTCGGCCTGCGGCAAGACCAACCTCGCCATGCTCGAACCGACGCTGCCCGGCTGGAAGGTCGAGACCGTCGGCGACGACATCGCCTGGATGCGCTTCGGTGAAGACGGCCGGCTCTGGGCCACCAACCCCGAGTACGGCCTGTTCGGTGTCGCTCCCGGCACCGACTTCCACACCAACCCCAATGCGATGCGCACGCTGGCCCGCGGCAACTCGGTCTTCACCAACGTGGCCCTGACCGACGACGGCGACATCTGGTGGGAGGGCATGGGCACGCCCCCGGAGCACCTCGTGTCGTGGAAGGGCGAGGACTGGACCCCCGACTCGGACGCGCCCTCGAGCCACCCCAACAGCCGATTCTGTACGCCCATCGAGCAGTGCCCGATCCTGGCCGACGAATACCACGACCCCCGCGGCGTGCCCATCGACGCCATTCTGTTCGGCGGGCGCCGCAAGACCACGGTCCCGCTGGTCGCCGAGGCCCGCGACTGGGTGCACGGCGTCTACCTCGGCGCGACCCTGTCCAGCGAGACCACGGCGGCCGCGGTCGGCCAGGTCGGTGTCGTCCGCCGCGACCCGATGGCGATGCTGCCGTTCATCGGCTACCACGCCGGCGACTATTTCCAGCACTGGATCGACATGGCCAAGGGCGCCTCGGGCGACGCGGCCCGGCTGCCGAAGATCTTCTACGTCAACTGGTTCCGCCGCGACGAGGACGGCGGATTCCTCTGGCCCGGCTTCGGCGAGAACAGCCGGGTCCTCAAGTGGATCGTCGAACGGCTCGACGGCCGGGGCGAGGCGGTCGAGACCGCGATCGGCCACGTCCCGACGGTCGCGGCGATCGACCGTACGGGCCTCGACCTCGACGACGCCGACCTGGAAGCCGTGCTGCGCGTCGACCGCGACGAGTGGCTGGCCGAGATTCCGCAGGTCACCGAGTGGTTCGAGAGGTTCGGCGACAAGCTGCCGGCCGTGCTGTGGGCCGAACTGGACGCGCTGAAGGCCCGCCTGGCCTGATTTCGGCCCGCACCGGGTAAGACCCGGTGGTGACGATCGATGCGGAGCGGCGGCCACGCGTGCTGCGCGCGCTGACCGCCCTCCTGCTGGCCACGGCCGCGGCGACCGTCGTGGTCGAGGTGCTGAACTACTGGTACGCGCCATCGCACGGCTTCGGTTTTGCGGTGCGCACAGGCTGGGCGTTGCTGCGCACCCTGGGCTGGCTGCTGCTCGTCCGGCAGGTGCGCCGCAACCGAGCGGTCGCCCGGCCACTGGGCCTGATCCTGGCCGTCACCACGGTGTTCGCCGTCGGCCGGCTGATCGTGCCGCGTACCGGCCTGCCGCCGCTGCCCGGCGTGGCCGGCTTCGTTGTGCTGCTCCTGCTGTGCGTGGCCGTGGTCGTCCTGCTCTACCGGCATCCGGTCGTCCGCGAGTACCTGGTCCGCCATCCGAACCGCGTGGTGCTGACCCGCGAGGGCCTGCGCGTCGAGGAAGCAGCCCCGCGCCGCGCCCCCGTGACCGGCTGGCTGCTGACGGCTCGCATAGCGGCGTTCACCTACAGCCCGCTGATGCTCGTGCCCTGCCTGGTCTCGTTCGGCGAACTGCGCGACCGTCCGGAGTGGCTGCTGGCCGTGCTGTTCTGGCTCGCCACGGGCATCGGAGTCAGCTACGCGGTGCTGCTCGGCACGTTCTTCCTGCTGCGCGGCAAGCCGGGAGCGCGCCGCTACCTGGGCTGGCTGACCCTCTTCGTCCTGCTGTGGGACCTGCCGCTCTGCTACTTCCTGCTGGGCGTCGACGGCCTGATCCGCGACGGCGTCCCACTGCTGGCCGCAGGCCTGCTGACCTGGTACGCACTCCACCGAGCGGCCAAGCTCGACACCGCCTGAGCACGGTCAGCCGCGCGGTGGACAAAGGCGTAACGTCCACCCCACAACGCCCCCCGAGACGGGGGCTGGGGATGGGCGGCGAGGCGGAACGATCTTGCGCGAGTTTGATGTCGCGGTTGTCGGCGCCGGGCCTGCGGGGTCGGCGGCGGCCCTGGCGGCGTGCCGGGCGGGCGCGCGCGTGCTGCTGCTCGACCGGGCCGACTTCCCACGCGACAAGGTTTGCGGCGACGGCATCGCGGCCGAGGCCATCACCGTCCTGGATGGACTGGGCGTGCAGGGTGTCACCGATGGTTACCCGGCGGTCGAGAGTCTGCGCCTGGTCGGGCCGCGCGGTTCGGCGGTGGCGAGGCCACTGCCCCGGGTAGCGCACACCGTGCCGCGGCGGGTCTTCGACGAGCGGCTCGTGCGGGCGGCGGTGGCGGCGGGTGCGGAACTGCGCAAACACACCGTACGGGCGGTTCGCGCCACCGGCAGCAGCGTCACGATCGACGGGCGGTGGCGGGCCGGGGTGCTCATCGGGGCCGACGGCGCGGGCTCGGTGGTACGGCGGGCGCTCGGGTTCGCGGTCAATCCACCGGGGCATCTGGCTGTCGCCCTTCGGGGCTACACGCGCACCGCGAACACCAGCGAGCAGATCATCGTCACGACGCGGGCGCGCTGGCCGGCGTACGCGTGGGAATTTCCGCTCGGAGACGGCACCGCCAACGTCGGCTACGGGGAAGTTCTGCGCGGCGCCCCGCTCTCCCGGGCGTACCTGGTGGAACGCCTCCGCCACCTGCTGCCCGGCCGCGAACCGAGCGACCTGCGGGGGCATCACCTGCCGTTGTCCACCCACCGGCCGCCGCCGGCGCGTGGGCGCGTGTTGCTCGCGGGGGACGCGTTGTCGCTGATCAACCCGTTCACGGGGGAGGGCATCTTCTACGCCGTCCTCTCCGGAGCCTTGGCCGGCGAAGTGGCCGCGGCCGGTGGGAAGCGGGTCGCCGAACGGTACGGGCGTGCTCTTCGTCACCGGCTCGGCCGGCATCTGCGGCACTCCGGCTTGGCGGCTTCACTCACCCGTCAGTCCTGGGTGGTTGACGCCGCGGTGGCGGCGGCTGCCCGAGATGGTGAGGTCTTCGACCGGATGGTGGAGCTTGGCCTCGGTGACGGAGTTTTCGACCTCCGCACGATCGGTCGCATCGCGTCCCGGTTGGGCCGGCGTCACCCGGCCGCCCCTTGAGTCGTCGTCGACAAGGGCTAGGGTTTTAAGCGATGAGTCTGCGGTCGTTGATTTCAACTCCGTTCTACCGCGTGTATGAACGTCGGCTGGCCGGCAAGCTGGCCGGTAAGCCCGTGCCCCAGCACGTCGGCGTCATGTGCGACGGCAACCGCCGCTGGGCCCGCGAGATGGGCTTCGTCGACCCCAACGACGGCCACCGCGTCGGCGCGACCCGGATCAAAGAGCTGCTGACCTGGTGCGACCAGGCCGGCATCAAGCACGTCACGCTCTATCTGCTGGCCACCGACAACCTGCAACGCCCGGCCGCCGAGCTCGACCCGCTGGTGAAGATCATCGAAGATCTGGCCACTGAGCTGGCCGAGGACGGCAACCCGTGGCGGCTGCGCATGGTGGGCGCGCTCGACGTGCTGCCCGCCGCCACCGCGGCGACCTTGAAAGCGGCACAGGAGAAGACCCGCGACCGCACGATCGGCGTCGAGGTCAACCTGGCGGTCGGCTACGGCGGTCGCCGCGAGATCGCCGACGCCGTGCGGTCACTGCTGCACGAGCAGGCCGCGGCCGGGCGCACGATCGAGGAGATGGCCGAGATCCTCGACGTCGAGCACATCGCCGAGCACCTCTACACCCGCGGGCAACCCGACCCCGACCTGGTCATTCGCACCAGTGGGGAACAGCGGCTCTCCGGCTTCCTGCTGTGGCAGTCGGCGCACTCGGAGTTCTATTTCCACGACGCCAACTGGCCGGACTTCCGCCGCATCGACTTCCTGCGGGCCCTTCGGTCGTACGGAAGCAGGCAGCGCCGCTACGGCGCCTAGACCCCAAAACTTCGCAGGCCCTCGTTGAGGAAGGCTGCGACCGCGTCGGGCGAATCGAGCGTGAGGTCGGCTGCGCTGGAAACCTCGGCGCCCGTCTCGGGGTTGGCCACGGCGACCGCCACCCCGAAGAACGACGGGTCGACGGCCTCGCGGGCGCGCAGCGCGTCGAACGCCTTGATGTCGGACATGTCGTCACCGAAATACCACGCGCACCCGGCGTTGCGGACGCCCTCGGTGATGACCATGCCCTTGTCCTGGTCGACGGGGGGCTTCAACTCGACCACCATGCGGCCGGCCTGGATGCGCAGCCCGAGCTGTTCGGCCTGCTCGTGACCCCAGCGCTCGACCGCGGGCGCCTCGTGCGGGGCGGTGCGGTAGTGCAGGGCGACGGAGAGACGCTTGTATTCGACCAGGGTCGACGCGGGCAGCTCGGCCCGGGCCCGATCGGCCAGCTCGGCCATCGCGGGCACCCAGGGCTCGGCAGCGAGGTTGGTGACGACCTTGCCGTCGTGCCACACCTCGAGGCCGTACAAGCCGTAGAGGTCGACGTGATCGAGCGAGGCGAACCGGGAGCGCAGGAAGCTCACGGGGCGGGCCGACACGATCGCGACGCGTTGGACCACCCCGGCCAGGCGTTCGAGGGTGCCGAGGACGGCCGCCGCGGGCTGTGACGCGTCGGGGTCGTCGGTGACGGGTGAGAGCACGCCGTCGAAGTCGAAGAAGAAGGTGGTCGCCGATGCGTGGGCGGCGGTGAACGCCCAGGCCTCGTCGATGCTCGGCGGATGGGTCGGACGCGGAGTCTGTGCCACGTCGTCAGATTACCCGCCTGAGGTGACGTTTCATGCCGGAGAAATTTGCCTGGACGTCGCCCGTCACCCGTTTTTGCGTACTACCGCGTTGCGCAGTTGACCGCTAGCGTTTGGGTCATGGCACGGGGTCATCCCGAGCCAGCCGGCCGGCCCGGACCTGCGACAAGTGCGCCACGGGGCCCCGCAATCCGACCCCGTGCTTGAGACGGGCGCCGGAGGTGGCGGACCGCGGGCGTACCGGGTTGCACGCCCGCCGCTGGAGCAGGCCTGTGACATCTCGCCGATCAGACGCCGACGTCGCCCGCGACTCGGCCGCCGAAGTCTCCCCCAGCACAGCGCGCACCGGGCGCAAGTCCCGGGACAGGCACGCTGACGCAGAACCGGCCCCCGCGGGCCGTGTTTTCGTTCTGGACACTTCGGTCCTGCTGTCCGACCCGGCGGCGTTCCGCCGCTTCACCGATCACGAGGTGGTCATTCCGCTCGTGGTCATCAGCGAGTTGGAGGGCAAGCGTCACCATCCCGAGCTCGGGTGGTTCGCGCGGCAGTCGCTGCGTCTTCTCGACGAACTGCGGATCAAGTACGGGCGGCTCGACCAGCCCGTGCTCTGCAACGACGAGGGCGGCACGCTGCGCGTCGAGCTCAACCACGCCGACCAGAGCGTGCTGCCGCAGGGCTTCCGCAACGACTCGAACGACACCCGGATCCTCTCGGTCGCCCTCGGGCTGGCCGCCGAGGGCCGCGAGGTCACGCTGGTCAGCAAGGACATGCCGCTGCGGGTCAAGGCGGCGTCGGTGGGCCTGACGGCCGATGAATACCGCCACGGTCAGGCGAGCGACCCGACCTGGACGGGCATGGCCGACCTGAAGCTGGGCGAGGAAGAGGTCAACGCGCTCTACAGCGGCGAGGAGCTGGAACTCGAGGAGGTCGACCACCTGCCGTGCCACACGGGTCTGGTGGTGCACTCGCCGCGCGGGTCGGCGCTGGGCCGGGTCAACCCCGACAAGACCGTACGGCTGGTACGCGGTGACCGGGAGGCGTTCGGCCTCCGTGGCCGGTCGGCCGAGCAGCGCGTCGCCCTGGACATCCTGCTGGACGAGTCGATCGGCATCGTCTCGCTGGGCGGCCGGGCCGGCACCGGTAAGTCGGCGCTGGCGCTGTGCGCGGGGCTCGAAGCCACCATGGAGCGCAACCGCCACAAAAAGGTGATCGTCTTCCGTCCGCTCTATGCCGTGGGCGGCCAGGAGCTGGGATACCTGCCCGGCACCGAGAACGAGAAAATGTCGCCGTGGGCTCAGGCCGTGTTCGACACGCTGGGCGCCGTGGTGCACGCCAACGTGGTCGAAGAGGTGATGGCCCGCGGCATGCTCGAGGTGCTTCCGCTGACCCACATCCGCGGGCGCAGCCTGCACGACGCCTTCGTGATCGTCGACGAGGCGCAGTCGCTGGAACGCAACGTCCTGCTCACGGTGCTCTCACGTATCGGGCAGGGCTCGCGGGTGGTGCTCACTCACGATGTGGCCCAGCGCGACAATCTGCGCGTCGGCCGGCATGACGGCGTCACGGCGGTGATCGAGGCGCTGAAGGGCCACCCGATCTTCGCCCACGTCACGCTCACCCGATCCGAGCGCTCGCCGATCGCCGAAGTGGTCACCGATCTGCTGGAGGAAATTCCACTCTGAGTGGTGGGGGGAATCCGTGGCGTGATCACGGATTCCCCTTCGGAGTGACGCGATTTCTGGGGTATTTCACCCGGTATGAGCGGCAAATTTGTGTGAGCAAGTTCACAAGACCGCGTCGTCATTTCACATCCCCTTCACCGTGGGCCATGGTGTCTGACGAGCGCCATGCGGTGTCACCGTCGTCGGAGATCGACTTCAGACCCCGCGCCGACCCGATTGCGGGCCGGGCGCTCGCGGCGTGTTCAGCCACTGATCGACCTGGTGGCCGGATGCCGCGTCATTGCCCCCGACGAAGGGAAACTTCGTGAATCGGCTCTGGAGCCGGGTCGGAGTACGAGTTGCCTCGGTCAGCCTGCTGGTTGCGGGTGCGGCCACCGGCATCTACCTCGGACAAGACCGCGAAGTCCAGCAGTCAGCCGAAGCGAGCGTCGTCGCGCAGGTCGCCGTCGACGACGTGCTGCTGCTGAAGCAACGTCAGGCCGAGCACGCCGCCGCCCGCGCGTCGCAGCGCGAGGCCGCCGGTGACGCCGCCGCCAAGGCCGCGAGTGCCGCCAAGGCCGCCGCCGGCAAGGCTCACCAGCTCGAGACGAAGGTCATCGCGCAGAAGAAGGCCGCGGCCGCCGCTGCCGCGAAGAAGAAGGCCGAGGAAGAAGCGGCCAAGAAGGAGAGCGACGGCGGCTCGAGCAGCACGCCGGAGTTCACCGGCGACATCCCGGCCTCCTGCGACGAGTTCAGTGGCAACCGGGCCATCGGCTGCACGCTGATGCTGGACGCCGGCTTCAAGATCTCCCAGTTCTCCTGCCTCGAGAAGCTGTGGAAGAAGGAGAGCGGCTGGAACCACAAGGCCGAGAACCGCAGCTCGGGGGCGTACGGCATCCCGCAGGCCCTGCCGGGCAGCAAGATGAAGTCGGCCGGCAGTGACTGGAAGTCCAACCCGGCCACCCAGATCGAGTGGGGCCTCGGCTATATCGAGGGGCGCTACGGCACCCCGTGCAGCGCGTGGGGACACTCGCAGGACGTGGGCTGGTACTAAGTAGACGAGCTTGGTGACGGGCCGCGCGGCTAACCGCGCGGCCCGTTTCATTGTGATCAAATGTCTGTATGGTCCGAAAAGCCGCTTTGTTGGCGCTGGCCACGGTGCTGCTGCTCGGAGGGCAGTCCGCTCAGGCAGTCAGCGACACGCGCCCGGCCCGTGACGTGGTCGGTGGGCTGGTGGCGCCGCAGGGCAAGTTCCCGTGGGCGGTGCGGCTCTCGATGGGCTGCGGCGGGACCCTGGTCGAGCCGCGGGTGGTGCTGACCGCCGGGCACTGCGTGGGCGGCACCGGAAAGAACAGCAGCATCGTGGTCACCGCCGGTGTCACCGACCTCAAATCCCGGCGGGCTCAGACCGCGCAGTCGGAACAGGTGATCCGGGCCGAGGGCTTCGTCAACGAGGTCCGCGGCGACGACTGGGCGGTTGTGCGGCTCGACAAGCCACTGCACCTGCCGACCCTGCCGATCGGCCGGGAGCCGATCGGCGAGGGGCGGTACGTGGTGATGGGCTGGGGCCAGACCCGGGAGGACTCGATCCAGCAGGAGGATCGGCTGCACTACGCGACCGTGCGGACCGTGCCGGATGAGAGATGCGCCACGTCGTACCAGAAAGCGGGAGTGGCTCTGGTGCCCGATGAGCAGTTCTGTGCCGGCTCGCCCGGCGTCGACACGTGTCAGGGTGACAGCGGCGGACCGATGATCGGCCACGGCCGGCACGGCGAATGGGTGCAGGTGGGCATCGTGAGCTGGGGCCTGGGCTGTGCGCGGGACGGCTACCCGGGCGTCTACACCCAGATCTCGACCTTTCGCCCGGCGATCAAGGCCGCCGTGCGCAAGCTGCGCTGATCAGAACTCCAGCGTCGACGTGCTGTTGGTGGAGGGGGCCGGGCGCACCCGCTTGCGGCGGAAGATGACGGCCGCGATCGCGCCGCCCAGCAGGCCCAGCAGGTGCCCCTGCCACGAGATCGGCTGGTCGGTCGGCAGGATGTTGTAGAGCTGGTACCAGTACAGCAGGCCGATGAAGGCGGCGACGCCGAGGTTCCACCACGAGCGCTCGACCAGGCCGCGGGTGAGCAGCAGGCCCAGGTAGCCGAAGACAACGCCGCTGGCCCCCACGACCACGCTCTGGGGGTCGCCCACGAACCACACGCCGAGACCGCTCACCAGCATGATGACGAAGGTCGACCAGATGAACCGTTTCGTGCCGCCGGCCAGCGCGAACGTGCCGACCAGGATCAGCGGCACGGCGTTGCCGTAGAGGTGGTCCCACCCGGCGTGCAGGAACGGGCTGAACAGCACGCCGTCGAGCCCGTCGACGCGGTGGGGGATGATGCCGCCGGCCACGTCGAGCTGACCCGAACCGATGCCGACGTCGATCGCCTCGACCAGGAAGAGCACCGGGATGACGGCGCACATGGTGACGAACGCCCGTCCCAGGGACGCATAGAAAGCGTCCGTGCCGAACTTCGCCTCTGCGTCCGCTCGCGCTTGCGCCCCGTAACTCATCTTTCGATAGTTCCAGGCAATGGCAGGCCCCGCCAATGGGCGGACCCTGCCATCAGCGAGTTCTCAGACAACCGGGTCGCTGCGGCAGCAGGGCCCGACGGCAGTTCCAGTGGGCGGACCCTGCCATCAGCGAGGTCTCAGATAACTGGGTCGCCGTCGCCCAGGGGGACGGTCGGCAGGTGGCCGTCGAAGTCGACGGCCGAGTACAGGGCCAGCTTCTCGAGCCGGTGGTACGAGTCGATCACCCGGATGGTGCCGCTCTTGGAGCGCATGACGATCGACTGGGTGTGCGCGCCGCCGGAGCGGTAGCGCACGCCCTTGAGCAGGTCGCCCGAGGTCACGCCGGTGGCCACGAAGAAGCAGTTGTCGCCGGTGACAAGGTCGTCGGTGGTCAGCACGCGGTCGAGGTCGTGCCCGGCGGCCAGAGCCTTCTCGCGCTCGGCGGCGTCCTGCGGCCACAGCTTGGCCTGGATCATGCCGCCCAGGCACTTGAGCGCGCAGGCCGCGGTGATGCCCTCGGGGGTGCCGCCGATGCCCATCAGCACGTCCACGTCGGACTCGGACCGCGCCGCCGAGATCGCGCCGGCGATGTCGCCGTCGGAGATGAACTTGATGTTCGCGCCGGCCTGGCGCACCTCCTCGACCAGCGCGGCGTGCCGCGGCCGGTCGAGGATGCAGACGGTCACGTCGTTGATGCTGGACCGCTTGGCCTTGGCGATGCGGCGCAGATTCTCGGCCGTGCCGGCGTTGATGTCGATGACGTCGGCGCAGTCGGGGCCGACGGCGATCTTCTCCATGTAGAAAACGGCGCTCGGGTCGAACATGGCGCCGCGCTCGGCCACCGCCAGCACCGCTACGGCGCCGGGCATGCCCTTGCTCATCAGCGTCGTGCCGTCGATCGGGTCCACGGCCACGTCGACCTCGGGGCCGGTGCCGTCGCCGACCCGCTCCCCGTTGAAGAGCATGGGCGCCTCGTCCTTCTCGCCCTCACCGATCACCACGGTGCCGCGCATCTGGATCGAATTGATCAGCTTGCGCATGGCGTCGACGGCGGCGCCGTCACCGCCGTTCTTGTCGCCGCGCCCGACCCAGCGGCCGGCCGCCATGGCGGCGGCCTCGGTGACGCGAACCAGATCGAGAGCGATGTTGCGGTCGAGATCCTGCGGGACCCGTGCGGGCATGGGCGCCTCCTCGCGACGTTGCGGGGTGTAGTCCACCGATCCTCACACGCGCGGACGCGCGAAGTCTCGGCTCAGCGACATGGTTAACAATGGGTGAGTGGAACCCGCATCGCCCGCACCGGCCAACTCCGCAGCGTCCGCCAAGCCCGAGGCGGCCGGCAGCGCCGCACTTCCGAACGACGCTTCGCCCGCTCCTGAGCCTGAGCCGCAGGCGCCGGTGCGGCTCGCGCGGGGTTCGGAGCGGTCACCCAGGGACATGGCGATGTCGCTGGCCGTCCTGCTGATCCCGATCGCGCTGCTGCTGACCTTCTATCGCCTCGTGCTCGACGGCGACAAGCCGATCGCGATCGACCCGGCCCCGACCGTGCAGGAGGCGCAGCAGTCGAAGCTGTTCCCGGTGCTGGTGGCGCAGGGCCTCGGCGACGACTGGCACACCTCCAGCGCCACCTTCCGCCGGGCCGAGAACGGCGCGACCCTGCGGATCGGCTACGTCGACCCCGACCAGGACCCGATCCAGCTGGTGCAGAGCAACGTGCCCGCGGCCACCCTGCTGCCGCAGGAGCTGAGCAAGGACGCCGAGCCGATCGGCAACTTCCGCGCCCAGACCGGCGTGTGGCGCCTCTACAACGCCCGCCCGGGCGAGCGCGCGCTGGTGCTGGCCGATCAGAGCCGTACGGTCGTCATCGTCGGCAAGACCGACACCGACAACCTGGAATCGCTGGCCGGCGCTCTGCGCTGACGCGTCGGCGGCCGGCGAGGATCAGCTGTCGGACCGGGCGGCGCGGGCTGCCTCGATGCGCTCGCGGGCGCCGTCGAGCCAGCGCTGGCAGACGTCGGCCAGCTTCTCGCCGCGCTCCCACAGGGCCAGCGACTCCTCCAGCGAGCTGCCGCCCTGCTCCAGCCGCTCGACGACGCCGGCCAGCTCGGTGCGCGCCTGCTCGTAGCTCAACTTCTCGTCGCTCACTGCGTCTCCCGTGCTCGTTTTCTTCGCCACCGGTCAAACCGCCGCTCTGCTCACCCGGCCCCGCATGCCGCGAGGCCGGTCATTCGTCGTCGCTCACGACTGCCCGCCGCTCGCCCTCAGCGAGGCGCAGGCGGAGGGCATCGCCCGGCTGCACCTCGCCGGCGGCGCGCACCACGTGGCCGTCGGCGCGTTGCACGATCGCGTAGCCGCGCTGAAGGGTGGCCGCCGGAGACAGTGCCCGCAGCCGGGCGACCGTGTGGCGGAGCTCGTCGTCGGCGCGGCGCAGACGATGGTCGAGGCTGCGCACGGCCCTGTCGCGCAGGGCGGTCACGTCGGCCGCGCGCTGGTCGACCAGCAGCTCGGGGCGGGCCAGGGACGGGCGCGACCGCCACGACTCGATGCGGTGGGTCTCGCGCTCGACCAGGGTGAGCACGGCGCGTTCGAGCCGGCGGCGGGCCACGTCGATGAGTTGCGTCTCTTCGCCGAGGTCGGGCACCAGGCGCTTGGCGGCGTCGGTGGGGGTGGAGGCGCGCACGTCGGCCACGTAGTCGAGCAGGGGCGCGTCGGTCTCGTGGCCGATGGCGCTGACCACGGGCGTGCGGGCGCCGAAAACGGCCCGGCACAGCGCCTCGTCGGAGAAGGGCAGCAGATCCTCGACGCTGCCGCCGCCGCGGGCGATCACGATGACGTCGATCGTCTCGTCGTTGTCGAGGACCTTGAGCGCGTCGATGATCTGGGGTACCGCGGTCGGGCCCTGGACCGGCACGTTGATCACCCGGAAGTCGACCGACGGCCACCGGCGGCGCGTGTTCATCAGCACGTCGCGCTCGGCAGCGCTGGCCCGGCCGGTGATCAGGCCGATGCGCTGCGGCAGGAACGGGAGCCGGCGCTTGCGCTCCCGCGCGAACAACCCCTCGGCCCCGAGCAGCTTTTTCAGCCTTTCGAGCCGGGCCAGCAGCTCGCCCAGCCCGACCTGGCGGATCTCGTCGGCCCGCAGGCTGAGCGAGCCGCGGGCCGGATAGAACTCGGGCTTGGCGTGCAGCGTGACGCGAGCGCCCTCGGCCAGCTCGGGCGCGCCCGAATCGAGCACGTCGCGGTGGGCGGTGACGGTGAGGCTGAGATCGGCCGACGGATCACGCAGGGTCAGGAAGACCACGGTGGAGCCGGGCCGGCGGCTGATCTGGGCGACCTGGCCGTCGACCCAGACCCAGCCGAGCTTGGCGATCCAGGCGCCGATCTTCTGACTGACGACACGGACCGGCCAGGGTTCCTCGGGGGAACTCTTCGGCGGCGCCGCGTTCGGCTCTGGCTCACTCACCCGGCCAGACTACGGAAGCCCTCCGACATTTCCCGCGAGGCCTCAGCCCCGGACGTTGCGGTCCCCGGCGCCGTCGCCCGCGTTGTCGCCGTAGCTCTGAGACCGGTGGATCCCGATGCTGTCACCGGCGTTGCGGGCCTCGGCGTGACCCACCGGCGGCGCGGCTTCCGCGGGAGGCTCCGGCGCGCGGCGGGTGGGCAGGAACCGGCCGGCGGCGACCAGCACGATCAGGCCGGCGCAGAGCCAGAAGAGCAGGTCGGCGAGCGAGCGGGCGGGATCGAAGCGCCATCCGCCGGGATCGCGGGCGAGCATCGTGAACGGAAAACCGTGCCGTACGGCGTACCCGCGCGAGCAGCACGCCACCGTCAGCGCCGGAATCGTGCTGATCACCAGCCCGAGCCCCGCCACCAGCCCGCCGGTCAGCCAGGCGAGGCGGGACGTCCACCCCTCGACCCGGCTCGCGCCCAGCAGGAGCAGCCCGGTGACCAGCAGCACGACGTGGAACGCGACGTAGGAGGCGTCGGTGAGACCCATGGCCAGGTCGAGCACGCCCAGCGCGACGAAGGCCCACCCCACGATCAGCCGGAAGGTCGCCCCCGCCGAGGCGAGAAAGCCGGGTTCGTCGTCCTCCGCAGCCTCAGGCATGCGTCCGAGTATCTCGGCAAAAATGTCACATCACCGGTGATTCGGCTTCTTCCGCCCGGACGGGCCGGGCCCGGCGGACCAGCACGGCGATCACCACCAGCACCAGGCCGACATACGACCAGACCAGCAGGTTCGTGGCCAGCGAGACGACGTCGGCCGACCACCCCGACGACTGGGCCAGCCGGAACGCGGTCTCGGGGTCGTCGGCGACGGCACCCCGGCTGACCCAGTGGAAGGGCCAGCCGCGTTCCGAGACGTACGCGAACATGCAGCACTCGCGGGACGACTCGACCAGCAGCCCGGCCGCCGTGCCGGCCAGCGCGAACCCGCTCATGACGAGCGCGGTGACGAGCCGGGGCAGGCGGATGCGGTGGGGCATGAGCAGCACCAGGCCGCCGGCCGCGAGCACCGCGCCGACCCCGGCGTCGAGCGCCGCGGTCGAGACGTGCAGGTTGAGCAGAATCCAGGTCAGCCCGCCGACCAGCGACAACGCACCGAGAACGAACCGCAGGGCCCGGCCGGTGACCACCCACCAGGGCGCCAGTTCGACCGTCTTGTCGCGCTGCTGCTCATCAAGCATCCGACGAGTATCCCGAGCGGCCGCCGTCCGGTCGAGCCCTTGTGCGTAGCCTGTGGATGACCCGCTGTGGCACTGATCGCAGCCGGACCGGGGCGGGCCGGGGCCACGTACCATGGCCGGGTGAGCGATCCCCGGAAGCGTGTCCTGCTGGCCAAGCCGCGCGGTTACTGCGCGGGTGTCGACCGTGCGGTCCAGACCGTCGAAGAGGCGTTGAAGCTCTACGGCGCCCCGGTCTACGTCCGCAAGCAGATCGTGCACAACAAACACGTGGTCAACACGCTCGAGGGCCTGGGCGCCATCTTCGTGGAAGAGAACGAAGAGGTTCCCGAGGGCTCGACCGTCGTCTTCTCGGCCCACGGCGTCGCCCCCGAGGTGCACGAGCAGGCCAAGGCCCGCAACCTCAAGGCCATCGACGCCACCTGCCCGCTGGTCACCAAGGTGCACCACGAGGCCAAGCGCTTCGCCCAGGACGACTACGACATCCTGCTCATCGGCCACGAGGGTCACGAAGAGGTCATCGGCACGTCCGGCGAGGCGCCCGCGCACATCCAGCTCGTCGACGGCCCCGATTCGGTCGACAACGTCGTCGTGCGCGACCCTGCCAAGGTCGTCTGGCTGTCGCAGACCACGCTCTCGGTCGACGAGACGATGGAGACCGTGGCCCGCCTCAAGACCCGGCTGCCGCTCCTCCAGTCGCCTCCGAGCGACGACATCTGCTACGCCACGTCGAATCGCCAGCACGTGGTCAAAGAGATCGCGCCCGAGTGTGACGTCGTGATCGTCGTCGGCTCGACGAACTCCTCCAATTCCGTACGCCTGGTCGAGGTCGCGCTCAGCGCAGGTGCCCGCGCCGGGCACCTGGTCGACTACGCCTCCGAGATCCAGGAGGAATGGCTCGAAGGCGCCACCACGGTCGGCGTCTCGTCCGGCGCCAGCGTGCCCGACGACCTGGTCATGGAGGTGCTGGCCTTCCTGGCCGAGCGCGGCTTCGGCGAGGTCACCGAGTTCACCACCGCCGAGGAGCGCCTGACGTTCTCTCTGCCCCAGGAACTGCGCCGCGACATGAAAAAGGCAGCAGCGGCCAAGCGCTAACGCGGCTCGAGCAGTTCGGGGGCCTGGGGCTGGCGCGGGGCGACCTCGAGCTGGGCCGGTGTGGGGATCTCGTCGTCCGAGACGCCCATCTCGGCCAGCCGGCGCGCGCTGACGAGCACGCGGGACTCCAGCGATCCCACGGCTTTGTTGTACGCGGTGACGGCCCCGCCGAGCGAGGCGCCCAGCTTGCCGACGTGGTCGCCGAGCGTGGAGAGCCGCGCGTAGAGCTCACGCGCGACGCTGTGCACCTCGACCGCGTTGCGGGCCAGTTCCTCCTGCCGCCACGAGAAGGCCACCGTCCGCAGCAGCGCGATCAGCGTGGCCGGGGTGGCGAGCACGACGTTGCGGCGGAAGGCGTGCTCCATCAGCGTCGGGTCGTGCCGCAGGGCGACGTCCAGGAAAGGGTCGGCCGGCACGAACAGCACCACGAAGTCGGGCGCCGACTCGAAAGCGGTCCAGTACTGCTTGGCCGACAGCGCGTCGATGTGGCCCCGCAGGTGACGGGCGTGCTGGTCGAGGAAGCCGTCGCGGCTGCGCTCGTCCCGGGCCTCCAGGGCCGACAGATAGGCCTCCAGGGGCGCCTTCGCGTCGACGACCACCGTGCGGCCGCCGTGTAGACGGACGATGAGATCGGGGCGTACGCCGGAATTGTCGGTTACCGCCGTGACCTGTTCAGCGAAGTCACAGTGTTCCAGCAGGCCGGCCGCTTCGACGATGCGGCGCAGCTGATGCTCGCCCCAGCGGCCCCTCGTCTGCGGTGTGCGCAGGGCCGCCACCAACTGCTTGGTCTCGGTGCGCAGCTCACCCGAGACCGCGCTCATGGCCCGCACCTGCTCGCGGAGTTCCGCGTACGCGTCGACGCGGTCCCGCTCCAGGTCGGCCACCCTTTCCTCGTAGCGGCGCAGCGTCTCGTGCAGCGGCGCCACCGCCCGGGCCACCGCCTCCTGCGACTGGGCCGTGGCCTCGTACGACAGCGAGCGCAGCGACTGCTCGAGGCGTTCCTCACCGTCGGCGCGGGCCTGCACGGTCGCCTCGAGCCGCGCGATGTCGGCCGCCGCCCGCAACCGGGCTGTGAGCCAGCCGAGAGCGCCCCCGGTGGCGAGGCAGACAAGCACTACGACCAGCGTCGAAACAGTCACACAGGGGAGGTTGCCAGACCGGGCATCGGCGGATCGCGAGGGTACCGTTGAAACATGAGCGTGTTGCTGATATTGGGCATCGTCATCGTCGTCCTTCTCGTGATCCTTCTGGTCCGGCGCAGCGGCGCCGCCTCCCAGCAGACCCGGCTGGAGGACGCGCGGGCCGAGGCGCAGCGGTGGTACGAGCGGCTCGGCGGTCAGCTGATGAACCTGCACGGCAACGACGACGCGGCCCGGCAGGCGCTGTCCGACGCCGGCGAGCGTTACAACGCGGCCGGCGGCCAGTTGCAGCAGGCCAACACCGTGCGGCAGTTCGAGTTGGCGCGCGAGTCGGCGCTGGAGGGCTTGCAGTACGTCCGGGCCGCGCGCATCGCGATGGGCATCGACCCCGGCCCCGACCTGCCCGCGCTCGCCGCGGCGCAGGGCGTCGGCCAGCTGACCAAGGAACGTGAGGTCAGCGTCCAGGGCCACCACTACAAGGCGGGTCCTCAGCCCGGCGCCGACACGCCCTACTACTACCCCGGCGGCCGCGTCCAGGGTCGCCCCGTGCCCGCCGGCTGGTATTCGACCCCGGTCTGGAAGACGGCGCTCGGCGCCGGCGCCGGCGTGCTGGGCGGCATGCTGATCTTCGACGCGCTGCTCTCGCCCGGCTTCGGCGACATGGGTTACGCCGACGGCTACGCCGACGCCGCTCAAGACTTCGGCGGCGGCGACATGGGCGGCGACGCGGGCGACATGGGCGGTGGCGACTTGGGCGGCGACCTGGGTGGCGGCTGGGGCGGCGGCGACTTCGACTTCTGACCTCCGCGGCCCGCACCAGCGGCGCGACGACTAGGTTGCGGGGCCGTCGGGCGGCAGGTGTTTGGCCAGCTCGCGGCGTAGGCGGCGGGGGCTGGGCCAGACCTCGCTGAGGTCGGCGGTGAACGACTGCCCGTCCGGGGTCTCGGCCAGGGCCGGCGGGCCGGCCTCCTCGCCCTGCACCGGGTGCACCCGGTCCAGGTCGACCGGGGTCACCTCGAGCAGGTTCTTCAGGCCCTCGCGACGCACGGTCACATGCTTGATGTCGGCCCAGGCCAGCATGATCGGGTCGCTTTCCTGGGCGGCCAGTTCGAGCCCGCCCGACGAGACCCGCACCCACGTCCGCAGCGAGCCGCGCGTCGAAAAGACGTAGGCGCCGGCCGCCAGCGCCGCGACCACAGCGGCCTGAGCTGCGGTCTGCCACCACCGTTGGCCCGAACCGCCCGCGCCGAGCAGCCCCGCCAGCGGTGCCACCAGGGCGAACGACACCATCAACAGCAGAAAGAGCGCGAGGAACGTCCGCACCGGCGACGACTTGAACAGCACGGCGTCGCGGGCGGGCGCCTCGACCT
The DNA here is from genome assembly GCF_023717965.1 of Paractinoplanes hotanensis. Classification (NCBI taxonomy): domain Bacteria; kingdom Bacillati; phylum Actinomycetota; class Actinomycetes; order Micromonosporales; family Micromonosporaceae; genus Paractinoplanes; species Paractinoplanes hotanensis. The sequence continues at coordinate 65,268 of NZ_JAMQOL010000069.1, forward strand.
GCTCGGGCGCGATCGACATGCCTTCATGCTGCCCTGCCGGCGGCCCCGGCTCCGGCGATTTCGCCAGAGCCGAGACCACTCAAACGTCCCGCGCCCGCTCGCCCGGCCGCAGCCGCAGAGAACACGGCCGAAAGTGAGCCGGCATCGTCCGTGCGGGGCGGCCGAGAGTGAGCCGGCGTCGTCCGCGCGGGGGCGGGAGCGGGCCGGGTCAGAAGGCGCTGGCGATCACCAGCTCGGGCGTGCGGCCGGGCAGGGTGTCGAGCTTGGCGATCCGGCCGGCCGCCTTGAGGTCGCCCTCGACCAGGGCCAGCCGTTCGAGCACCTCGACCGGGCCCAGGGCCTCGGCCAGCGGCACCTCGGCCTTCATCGACAACTTCCGGTCGGACTTGGCCCGCCGGACCTGGCGCAGCGCGTCGCCGGCCAGATCGAGCAGCGAGGCGTCCCCCTCGCCGGCGACCCGGGTCAGCTCGTACGTCGTCGGCCACGTCGCCTGGTGCACCGAGCCGTACCGCCACCACGACCAGACCTCTTCCGTGACGTACGGAACGAACGGCGCGAACAGCCGCAGCAGCACCGACAGCCCGGCCGCCAGGGCCGCTCGGGCCGACTCGGCGGCCGGACCGGTCGCGTACGCCCGCTCCTTGACCAGCTCGATGTAGTCGTCGCAGAACGTCCAGAAGAACGCCTCGGTCGCCTGCAACGCGTCGGTGTGGTCGTAGCGGTCGAACGCCTCGGTGGCCGCGGTCACGACGGTGGCCAGCCGGGCCAGCATCGCCCGGTCGAGCGGCTCGGTGACCGGCTGCCGCAGCGAGTCGGCCGCGCCCAGGCCGAGCGCGAACTTCGACGCGTTCAGGATCTTGGTCGCCAGCCGGCGGCCGACCTTGATCTGGGCCGGGTCGAAGGCGAGGTCGGCGCCGGGCCGGCCGTTCGCCGCCCAGTAGCGGACGGCGTCGGACCCGTTCTGCTCGAGCAGTCCCATCGGCGTGACGACGTTGCCCTTGGACTTCGCCATCTTCTTGCGGTCCGGGTCGAGGATCCAGCCCGACAGGACCGCCGCGCGCCAAGGCAGGACGTCGTTCTCGAGCTCGGCCCGCAAGACGGTGGAGAACAGCCAGGTGCGGATGATCTCGTGGGCCTGGGGTCGATGGTCCATCGGGAAGACCCGGCGGAACAGGTCCTCGTCGTCGTGCCAGCCGCCCACGATCTGCGGGGTCAGCGACGAGGTGGCCCAGGTGTCCATGACGTCGGGGTCGGCCGCGAAGCCGCCCGGGACGTCGCGCTGGGACTCGTCGAAGCCGGGTGGACACTCCGATGAGGGGTCGACCGGCAAAGCCGATTCATCCGGTATGAGAAACTTGTCGTAGTCCGGTTCGCCAGCGTCGTCGAGCCGGTACCAGATCGGGATGGGCACGCCGAAGAACCTCTGCCGGCTGACCAGCCAATCGCCGGTCAGGCCGTTGACCCAGTGCTCGTAGCGGTGCCGCATGTGCTCGGGGAACCATCGCAGCTCACGCCCGCGCTCGATCATCCGCTCGCGAAGGTTGGCATCCCGGCCGCCGTTGCGGAAGAACCACTGCCGGCTCGTGACGATCTCGAGCGGCGAGTCACCCTTTTCGTAGAACTTGACCGGGTGCGTGATCGGCCGGGGCTCGCCCAGCAGGTCGCCGGTCTCGGTGAGGATTCGGACGATCTCGCGGCGGGCCGCGTTGACGGTCAGCCCGGCGAAGTCGCGATAGGCCGCGTCGGAGACCCCGGACGGGCGGTCGGGCAGGAACCGGCCGTCGCGCCCGAGCACAACCCGCGTGTCGAGCTGCAGGTCGCGCCACCAGATGACGTCGGTCAGGTCGCCGAACGTGCAGACCATCGCGATGCCGGTGCCCTTGTCCTTGGCGGCCATCGGATGGGCCAGGACGGGGACCTCGACATCGAAGTACGGTGTGCGGACCGTGGTCAGGCCCTCGTAACGCTCGTCACCGGGGTGATGAACCAGCGCGACGCAGGCCGGCAACAGTTCGGGCCGGGTCGTCTCGATCTCGACCGGGCCGTCGGGGCCGTGGAACCGCAGCCGGTGGTAGGCGCCGGGGCGTTCCCGGTCTTCGAGCTCGGCCTGGGCGACGGCGGTGCGGAAGCCGACGTCCCACAGGGTCGGCGCCTCGGCCGTGTAGGCCTCACCCCGTGCCAGGTTGTTGAGGAAGGCGCGCTGCGAGACGGCCTGGGACCGCCGCCCGATCGTCGTGTACTGCAGAGCCCAGTCGACCGAGAGGCCGAGCCGCCGCCACAGCGCCTCGAACGCCTTCTCGTCCTCGGCGGTCAGCCGGCCGCAGAGCTCGACGAAGTTGCGCCGGGAGATCGAGAGCGGCTGCTTGGGGGCGGTGGCCGGCGGTTCCCACTGCGGGTCGTAGGGCAGAGTCGGGTCGCAGCGGACCCCGTACACGTTCTGGACCCGTCGCTCGGTCGGCAGGCCGTTGTCGTCCCAGCCCATCGGGTAGAAGACGGTCTTGCCGCGCATGCGCTGGAACCGCGCGACGGTGTCGGTGTGCGTGTACGAGAAGACGTGCCCCATGTGCAGCTCGCCCGATACGGTCGGCGGAGGCGTGTCGATCGCGTATACATCCGCCCGCTCCTTCGAGCGGTCGAACGTATACGTGCCCTCCTCCTGCCAGGTGCGCGCCCACTTGCCCTCGAGGCCGTCGAGCGACGGCCGCTCGGGCAGACCGGTGCGCCCGGTCGTTCCCGTATCAGTCATGGCTGAATGCTACGGCGGCGACCGGGCATCGACCTCTCAATAAGGCTCATGCCGCCTCGTGGTCGAGCAGGAAGCGCTTGACCGGCAGCCCCCAGCGGTAGCCGCCGAGCGACCCGTCGAGCCGCAGCACCCGGTGGCACGGGGTGAAGAGCGCGACCGGATTGCGTGCGCAGGCTGAGGCCGCCGCCCGGATCGCCGCCGGACGGCCGCTGAGCCGGGCGAAATCCGAATAGGTCACCGGGGCGCCCGGCTTGATCTCGCGCATCACCTGCCAGGCGTGGCGCATGTATTCGCCGCCGTTGTACTGCTCGACCACCACGGCGTCGAGGGCGGAGCGGTCACCGTCGAAGTAGGACCGCACGTGCGCGGTGACCGGGCCCACGTCGTCGGCCGGCTCGACCGGCTCGCGCAGCCGGGGGTGGATCAGGTCGGTGAGCTCGCCCACCTCGGCCGTGAAGCCGGCCGCGCGGACGGCGCCGGCGCCGGTGACGACCACGGTCAGCGGGCCGGCCTTGGTGTCGAGGGTTCGGTACGTCAACATCGCGTCCTCCAGGGTTGCGACACAGCCCGGCCCGTCGCGGGCGGCCGTGGGAAAGATCTTGCTGAGCTGTGGACAACTACGCCGCGCGCCAGAGCCGGACGAGGGCGTAGCTTCGCCACGGACGCCACCTCCCGGCGTACGCGGCCAGGGCTTTGACCTGGTCGGGGAGGCCCAGCGCGCGGGCGCCGCGGCGGGCGGCGAGATCGGTCTCGAGGAAGACGTCGGGATCGCCGATCGCTCGCATCGCGACGTAGCCGGCTGTCCACAGGCCTATCCCGGGAATGTCGGTCAGGCGCGCTACGGTCTCTTCGCGATCGGCGCCGGGGTTCAGATCGAGCTTCCCGTCGGCCACCGCGTTCGCCAGTTGCCTGATGGTCTCGCGCCGGGCCACCGGCATCCCGAACGCGCTGTCCGGCAGGTCGGCCACCGCGGCCGCCGTGGGAAAACCGACGAGCGCGTCCGGCTGGGCGAACGGACGGATCAGGCGGCTCAGTGTCGTGCGGGCGCCCGACACGCTGACCTGCTGCCCGACGATCGCGCGGACGGCCATCTCGAAGCCGTCCACCGCGCGCGGCACCCGTACGCCCGGCTCCGCGCTCACCATGGCCGCCAGCGCGGGGTCCTCGCCCAGGGTCGCGTCGACGGCCTCGGGGTCCGCGTCGAGGTCGAACAGCCGCCGGCAGCGGGCCACAGCCGGCGCGAGGTCGCGCACGTCGCTGAGGCGCAACGTGGCCGAGACCCAGCGGTCGGCCGGGCGGAGCGAGACGGTCGCGCTCCCGTGGGGCAGGGACAGGCCCCGGCGGTACGTGTTCCCGTCGCGCTCCTCCACGCCGGGCAACGCCCTCGTGCCGAGGAAGTCGAGCAGTGCCGGGGCGTGCAGCGGCGACCGGTAGGCCAGTCGCAGGTTGATCGTGCCCGGCTCGCCGGCGGTGACCTTCCTGCGTTCGCGCAGCGTGCCCGGCGCCTGCGCGTAGACCTCGAGAATCGTGTCGTTGAACTGCCGCACGCTGCCGAAACCGGCGGCGAAGGCGATCTCGGCCAGGCCCAGGTCGGTGGTCTCGATGAGGATGCGGGCCGTCTGTGCGCGCTGGGCCCGGGCCAGCGCGAGCGGGCCGGCGCCGAGTTCCGCGGTGAGCAGCCGGTTGAGGTGGCGCTCGGTGTAGCCGAGGCGGCTCGCCAGACCGGGCACCCCCTCGCGGTCGACGACGCCGTCGCCGATCAGCCGCATGGCCCGCCCGACCAGGTCGGCGCGCACGTCCCACTCGGGGGAGCCGGGCGCGGCGTCCGGCCGGCAGCGCTTGCAGGCGCGGAAACCGGACCGCTGGGCGGCCGCCGCGCTCGGATAGAAGCGGACGTTCTCCCGCTTCGGGGTCATGGCCGGGCAGGACGGCCGGCAGTAGATGCCAGTGCTGGTCACCGCGGTGCAGAACCAGCCGTCGAAGCGCTGGTCCCGGCTGTCCACGGCGCGGTAGCACCGCTCGAAGTCCAGTTCCATGCGATGAAGTCTGCTCTCCGCAGGGTCGCGTTGGCTGGCGGGATTCGGACACCAGTGTCGCTTGTCAACTTTGGTTGACGATGACGGATGCGTCAACTACGGTTGACACATGGAGATGAAAGTGGCAACTGACATTCGCTACCGCACCTTCGGATCGGGCGGTCCCAAGATCGTGCTGCTGCACGGCGGGATGCAGACCTCGGCCAACTTCACCCGGCTCGCGGCGGCTCTGGCCGGCACGTTCACCGTGTACGTGCTCGATCGTCGCCGCCTCGGCCTGCGATCCGAGGTCGACGACCTCGCGGCGGTGCTCGACGAGACCGGCGCGGCCAACGTGTTCGGGCTGAGCTCGGGCGCGGTCGTCGCGCTGCACGGCGCCCTCGAACTGCCGCGGATCGAACGGCTCGCGCTCTACGAGCCGCCGCTGAGCTACGGCGACGGCGACCCGCTGGCCTGGCTGCCCCGCTTCGAGAAAGAGCTGGCGGCCGGGCGTACGGCGGCAGCGATGATCACCGTCAGCAAGGGCACCGGCGATTTCCGGCACGTGCCGAGGGCCGCGCTCACCCCGTTCGCCCGGCTCTGGATCCGGTCGGATCCGCAGGTGCGCGAGCTGGTGCCCACGATGCGCGGGGACGCTGCCGTGGTCGCGCAGGCGAGCGGGCCGCTGAACCGCTACGCCGCGGTCACCGCCGAGACGCTCCTGCTCGGTGGCGAGCGCTCCCCGGCGTACCTGACAAGGGTTTTGAACGGTTTGGAACCGGTGCTGCCCCGGGTGCGGCGGGTCACGCTGGGCGGTGTGGGCCACGTCGCCGCGGACAACAGCGGCAAGCCCGAACGGGTCGCGACGGAACTGCGGAAGTTCTTCCGGTAGGCGCTGCGTAGACTAGCGTTCCGTGAGCCTCACCATCGGCATCGTCGGCCTGCCCAACGTCGGCAAGAGCACCCTGTTCAACGCCCTGACCAAGAACGACGTGCTCGCCGCGAACTACCCGTTCGCGACGATCGAGCCGAACGTCGGCGTGGTCGGGCTGCCCGACGAGCGGCTGGGCAAGCTGGCCGAGCTGTTCGGCAGCGAAAAGATCATCCCGGCCCCGGTGAGCTTCGTCGACATCGCCGGCCTGGTGCGCGGCGCGTCGAAGGGTCAGGGCCGCGGCAACGCGTTCCTCGCCAACATCCGCGACGCCTCGGCGATCTGCCAGGTCGTGCGCGCCTTCAGCGACCCCAACGTGCTGCACGTCGACGGCAAGGTCTCACCCGCCGACGACATCGAGACGATCAACACCGAGCTGATCCTGGCCGACCTGCAGACGGTCGAGAAGGTGCTGCCCCGCCTGCAGAAAGAGGCGAAGCTCAAGAAGGAGCGGGCCGCCACGGTGGCCGCCGCCGAGGGCGCGTTCAAGCTGCTCAACGACGGCATCACCCTGCACGCGGGCGCCGCCGCGGCGGGCGTCGACGTGTCGCTGCTGGGCGAGCTGCACCTGCTGACTACCAAGCCCTTCCTGTACGTCTTCAACGTCGACGAGGCCGAGCTGAACAACGCGGCGTTCCTCGACGAGCTGCGCGCCCTGGTCGCCCCGGCCGAGGCCGTCTTCATGGACGCGAAGATCGAGTCCGAGCTGATCGACCTCCCGCCGGACGAGGCGCAGGAGCTGCTCGAGTCCACCGGCCAGACCGAGCCCGGCCTCGACCAGCTGATCCGCATCGGCTTCAACACGCTCGGCCTGCAGACCTACCTGACGGCCGGCCCGAAGGAAGCCCGCGCCTGGGTCATCCCGACCGGCGCCACCGCTCCGGAGGCCGCCGGCGTCATCCACAGCGACTTCCAGCGAGGCTTCATCAAGGCCGAGATCGTCAGCTTCGACGACCTGATGGCCGCCGGCTCCATGTCCGCCGCCAAGGCGGCCGGCAAGGTCCGCATGGAAGGCAAGGACTACATCATGAAGGACGGCGACGTCGTCGAGTTCCGCTTCAACGTCTGAGCCCAGCCGGGCCCGGCTCAGCCGTTGCGGCCGGGCACCAGCTTGTTCAAGTCGAGTTCCATCGGGAAGGGCGCGCCGGTGCGCAGCTCGTCCCGATGGATGCCGGTCGGTGCGTAAGAACGGGTTGGCCCGTCGAGTTCGTAGGCGTAGACCACCGGTGCTTCGTCCTCGTCCTCGACGCGCCAGTAGTTCGGGATGCCGGCTTCCGCATACTTGCGCAGCTTCACTGTGCGATCGCGGTGGGCTGACTCGGGCGAGACCACCTCGACGACAAGCAGCACTTGGTCGGGTGTGTAGAAGGTTCGATCCGGCTCGTAGGGCGCCGTCGTCGCCAAGAGGTCCGACTCGGGGCGGTTTCGCTTGTCGAGCCGGATGGTCATCTCCCGCTCGACCTCGATACCCGGCGGTGCCTGTTCGGCGAGGGAAACCACCAGGGCGGTGACCAACCGAGCGTGCCAGGAGCGCTGGGGGGACATCATGAAGACGAGTGCTCCGTCGATCAATTCGGTATGACGTGGCGCTTCGGGAAGGTGGTCGAGGTCGTCGGCGAACCAGCCCTCGGGGCGGGGCGGGCGCATCCACTCGGGCACCGCTGTCATGGTTGTCACGGTAGCAACGCCTGACCGATCGTGACGACGGAGCGGGCGCCCTCACCTCGGGACATGCGGTCGAACGCGTCGGGGACGTCGGCCAGGGCGATGCGGTCGGTGATCAGGTGGTCGAGGGACAGGCGGCCCGACAGGACGTCGTCGGCCAGGCGGGGGATCTCGATGTCGAAGTCGGCTGAGCCGTAGACCGACGACCGCAGGATGCGTGCCGACGAGAAGATGTCCAATGCGGACAGCGACACCTGGTCGTCGTTCGAGCCCATGCCGACGACGGTGACCTGACCGCCGCGGCGGGTGGCACGCCAGGCAGCCCGGATCGTCGCGGCCCGGCCCACACACTCGAAGGCGTGGTCGGCGCCGCGGCCCGAGGTGCGGCCACGGATTTCCTTCGACAGAGCGTCCGACGAGACCACGAAGTCGGTCGCGCCCGCCGCCTCGGCCAGCCCCTTCTTGGCCTCGGAGACGTCGACCGCGATCACGTCGGAGGCGCCGGCGGCCCGGGCCGCCGCGACCACTGACAGGCCGACGCCGCCGAGCCCGATGACCACGACCGACTGGCCGGGCTGCACCTGGGCCGTGTTGCGCACCGCGCCCGCCCCGGTCAGGACGCCGCAGCTGAGCAGCGCCGCGACCTCGAAGTCGAGCGCCGGGGGCACCGGGATCACCGCGTTCTCGGGCGCCACCACCTGGTCGGCGAAGGCGCCCAGGCCCAGCGCCACGTGCACCGGCACGCCGTCTAGGGTCACGCCGTTCTCGAGCGAGGCCACGCCGGACGACGTCGAGCACAGCCACGGTTGGTCGTTCGCGCAGAACCAGCAGTTGCGGCAGGCGGGCTGCCAGTTGAGCACCACGTGATCGCCGACCGCGGCCCGGGTGACGTGCTCGCCCACCTCGACGACCTCGCCGGCCGCCTCGTGCCCGAGCACCAGCGGGAAGGACGGGCGGATGGTGCCGTTCACCATGGACAGGTCGGAATGACACACGCCGGCCGCGCGCACCTTGACGCGAACCTGGCCCGGACCCACCTCGGGCCGGTGCAGTTCGGCCACCGCGGGCCTCGTGCCGGACGAGTGGAGGACCAGGCCGTCGAAGTAAGCCGTCATCGCTGAATCGCCTTCACCTGCTGGAACTCGGACAGACCGAACTCACCCAGTTCACGCCCGACACCGGACTGCTTGTAGCCGCCGAACGGCGCGACCGGGTTGAACGAACCGCCGTTGACGTCGACCTGGCCCGTGCGCAGCCGCCGCGCCACCGACAGGGCCCGCTCGTCGGAACCCCAGACGCCGCCGGCCAGGCCGTACTTGGAGTTGTTGGCGATCGCGACGGCCTCGTCGTCGGACGAGAACGGGATGATCGAGAGCACCGGGCCGAAGATCTCTTCCTGGGCGAGTTCGCTGGACGGGTCGACGTCGGCGAAGACGGTCGGCGCGACGAAGTGACCCTTGCCGGGCAGGGAAGGATCGCCGGTCACCCGGCGGGCGGTGGCCCGCTCGACGAAGCCCAGCACCCGCTCGCGCTGGGCGCGGGAAACAAGGGGGCCGAGCCGCGTCTCGGGGGCGAACGGGTCGCCGACCGTGTAGCCGTCGGCCGTCTTGGCGGCCAGAGCGACCGCCTCGTCGTAGTGGCTGCGGTGCACCAGCATCCTCGTCCAGGCCGTGCACGTCTGGCCTGAATTCAGGAACGCGTTGCCCACGCCCACCTTCACGGCGCGGGTCACGTCGGCGTCCTCGAGGATGACGTTGGCCGACTTGCCGCCCAGTTCGAGCGCGACCTTGGCGATGCGGTCGGCGGCGGCGTGGGTGATGGCCCGGCCGGTGGTCGTCGAGCCGGTGAACGACACCATGTCGACCCCCGGGTGACCGGCGATCGCGGCCCCGACCACCGGGCCGGTGCCGGTCACCACGTTGAGCACGCCGGCCGGGACGCCCGCCTCTTCGGCCGCGTCGACCAGCAGGAACGCCACCAGCGGGGTCAGCTCGCTGGGCTTGAGCACAACCGTGCAGCCGGCCGCCAGGGCCGCCGCCACCTTGGCCACCACCTGGTGCAGCGGGTAGTTCCAGGGGGTGATCGCGCCGACGACACCGATCGGCTCGTGCTCGATCACGGAGTTGCCGATGGTGCGCTCGGGCACGGGCTTCGCGGCCAGATCGGCGTACGAACGAAGGACCGCGAGCGGAAGGCCCGCCTGGACCGCCTTGGCGATCTTGAGAGGTGCGCCCAGTTCGAGCCCGACAGTCTCGGCGATCTTGCCGGCACGCGAAGCCAACGAGGTGTGCAGGCGATCGAGCACCGCCGCACGGTCGGTGGACACTGCCCAACCCGGGAAAGCGGCCTGGGCCGCCGCCACCGCGCGATCGACGTCGGCCGCGGTGCCCGCCGGCACGTGACCCAGCACCTCTTCGGTGGCGGGATTTTCCACCGCGATGGTGTCGGCGGAGGCGGGTGTGACCCACTCTCCGCCGAGGTAGAGCTGTGGCCGGTCGAGCGATGTCATCAGCGGGTCCCCATCTCGTATCGGGCCGTGAGGCCGGTGATCAGCAGGTCCAGTCCGAGTTCGAAGGCGCCCTCGTCCACGGCTTCATGATGCTCCGCCAGACGGGGTGCGTGCCGAAGGTGTGGATAACGGTCGTAGAGATCGGGATCGACGTCGAAGCCGAGCGCGAACGACCCCAGCGACGAGCCCGTGACCAGGTATCTCATGAGCGCGCCGATGTGCGTGGCCTGTGCATAACTCCACCCGGCGTCCACGAGCGCGCCGTACACGGCCTCGGCCATCGCCAGTGCGGCGGGCCGGCGCCCCGGCCCCTGGGCGAGCACCGGCACGACATTCGGATGCGCCGCGAGCACCGCGTGGTAGGAGCGCGCCCAGCGTCGCAGCGCCTCGTTCCACGGGAAGGTCCCGAAGGCCGACACGTCGACCTGGTCGATCACGGCGTCGGCGACCGCGTCCACGATCGAAGCCTTGGTCGCGAAGTGGTTGTAGAGCGAGGGCCCCTGCACGCCCAGCTCGGTGGCGAGGCGGCGGGTGGAGAGCGCGTCCAGGCCCTCCGAGTCGACCAGAGCCGAGGCTGCCTCGATGATCCGCGAACGGGTCAGCAGCGTCTGCCGGGGTCGCGCCATGAGGCCCTCCTGAAAAACGTGCACTGGACGCGCTAAAACTTACACCGCTAGTTTACGAGGCATGGACTTCTCGCTCACCGACGAGGAACGCGCGATTCGCGACACCGCCCGCCAGTTCATCACCCGCGAGGTCATGCCGCTCGAACAGGAGGCGCTGCTGCGCGAGCGCCGCCACGAGCCCGGCCTCGACCGCAGCGAGCTGCGCGAGCTGCAACAGAAGGCCAAGAAGTTCGGCTTCTGGGGCCTGTCCACACCGGAGGAGTACGGCGGGATGGACCTGCCGGCCGTCCTGCAGTCGCTGATCTGGACCGAGGTGGGCCGCACCTTCGTGCAGTTCAAGTTCGGCGGCGAGGCTGACAACATCCTCTACTACGCCAACGAGCAGCAGAAACAGGAATTTCTGGTGCCCACGATCGAGGGCGACCGGATCTCCTGCTTCGCCATCACCGAGCCCGGCGCCGGCTCGGACGCGGCGAACATCAAGCTCAGCGCCCGTCAGGACGGCGACGACTGGATTCTCAACGGCGAGAAGACGTTCATCACCAACGGCAACGACGCCGACTTCGTGATCGTCGTCGCGGTCACCGATCGCGAGAAGGGTGTGCGCGGCGGCGGCACCACGGCTTTCCTGGTCGACCGCGAGATGGGCTGGCGCTCCGAGTTCATCCAGACCATGGGCGAGGGCGGCCCGGCCGCGCTGATCTTCGACGACGTCCGGGTGCCCGCGCGCAACATCCTGGGCGAGATCGGCCAGGGCTTCGAACTGGGCATGAAGTGGATCGGCAAGGGTCGCTACCTCATCCCCTCCAACGCCCTGGGCATCGCCGAGCGGTCGCTGGGCATGGCGATCGAGTACGCGAACACCCGCGAGACCTTCGGCCGCAAGATCGGTGAGAACCAGGCCATCCAGTGGATGATCGCCGACTCCGAGGTCGAGCTGGAGGCCGCCCGCTGGCTCATCCTGCGCGCCGCGTGGACGGTTGACCAGGGCGAGGATCCCCGGCACGCGTCGTCCATGGCCAAGCTCTACGGCGCCCAGATGGTCAACAACGTGGTAGACCGTGTCATGCAGATCCACGGTGGAATGGGCTACACCCGCGAGCTTCCGATCGAACGGTGGTACCGCCAGGTGCGACTCATGCGTATCTATGAGGGTACCGATGAGATGCAGCGTCTGATCATCTCCCGCGACCTGCTCCGCGGGTACACCAAGATCGGAGGGCACTTGGCATGACCCAGTTGTCGCTCGCCACCGTCCTGGCGGAGTCGGCCCGGAAGTATCCCGACAAAATCGCAGTGATCGACAGTCTGACCACCGAACGCATCACGTACCGCGACCTCTGGCGACAGACCCTGGCGTACGCGGGTGGCCTGAAGAGTCTGGGCATCGGGCCGGGTGACGTGGTCGCCGTCCAGATTCCCAACCTCGCCGACTTCCCGCGCGTGTATTACGCGGTGCTGGCGGCCGGGGCCACGATCGTCCCGATGCACCTGCTCCTCACCCCGGAGGAGAACGCGTACGTCCTGCAGGACAGCCGGGCGAAACTGCTGGTGGCCCACGCCAGCCAGCTCGAGAACGCGGCTTCCGCGGCCAGGATCGCCGATATCCCGGTCGTGTCGGTCGGTCCCGCCGTACCCGGCGTGGACAGGCTGGAGGAGGCCACCGGAGCACCGCTGCGGACGTATGAGAGCCGCGAGGCCGAGGACGTGGCGGTGGTCTTCTACACGAGCGGCACCACCGGCAAGCCCAAGGGCGCCCTGCTCACCCACCTCAACCTCGTGATGAACACGATGGTCAACGTCTTCGACATCCACGACCTGAACGACGACGACATCGTGATGGGCTGCCTGCCGCTGTTCCATACATTCGGCCAGACCGTGGGCATGAACGGGACGTTCCGGCTGGGCGGCACCATGGTGCTGATGGCCCGTTTCACCGGCGAGGCCGCGATCCAGCTCATGGTCCGCGAGAACGTCACGATCTTCCACGGCGTGCCGACGATGTACATCGGCCTGCTCGAGGCCGCAGCCAAGGCCGACAAGCTGCCCGACCTGCGGCTCTGCGTCTCGGGCGGCGCGTCGCTGCCGGTCGCGGTGCTCGAGAAGTTCAACGACACGTTCCACGCCACCATCTATGAGGGGTACGGGCTCTCGGAGACCTCACCGACCGCGACCACCAACCAGCCCGCGTTCGGCGCGAAGCCGGGCACGGTCGGCCATCCCATCTGGGGCGTCGAGGTCGAGATCGCCCGGCCCGAGGTCGACGAGCGCATCGAGCTGATGGACGACGGCGAGCTGGGCGAGATCGTCATCCGCGGCCACAACGTCTTCGCCGGCTATCTCGACAACCCGTCGGCGACGGCCGAGGCGATGGTGGACGGCTGGTTCCGCACCGGCGACCTCGGCACCAAGGACGCGGACGGCTTCATCACGATCGTCGACCGCAAGAAGGACCTGGTCATCCGTGGTGGCTTCAACGTCTATCCGCGCGAGGTGGAAGAGGCGCTGGCCCGGCACCCGGCCGTGCAGCAGGTGGCGGTGATCGGCGTGCCCGACCCGGTGCACGGCGAGGAGATCTGCGCGGTGGTGGTGCCCGACCCGGGCGGCGTCACGGCCGAGGAACTGATCGAGTGGTCGCGCGAGAAGCTCGGCAAGCACAAATACCCGCGGCAGATCCGGTTCGCCCAGCAGCTCCCGCTCGGGCCCAGCTTCAAGGTGCTGAAGCGGGAACTGCGCAAGACGTACGGTTCGGAGCCCTCAGCCCAGTAGGGCCGGGAGCTCGGCGACGATCGGCTTGTCCGCGGGCAGCCAGTGCACGCTGTCCAGCTCGTCCTTGGCGAGCCAGCGCATGGACGTGTGCTCCAGCGCCCGCGGCACGTCGCCTTCCAGCAGGCGTACGGCGAAGACCCGCAGCACAGCCCGGCCGTGCGCCAGGGAGACATCGGGCCCGACGCGGTCACCGACCGCGACGCGGACGCCCAGTTCCTCCGCGCACTCGCGGGCCAGCGCCTGCTCGTCAGTTTCGCCCGGTTCGACCTTTCCGCCGGGGAACTCCCAGCGGCCGGCGACCTCGACCGGCGCGGAGCGCTCGCACGCCAGGACCCGGCCATCCGTGATGATCACCGCAGCCACGATTACCCTTCGTGACTTTGTTTCCTTGACGTGCTGTTTCGGCGGCATGAATCAAGAGCTTCCCACAAAACTTTATCGTTCAGGTTGCCCGAGGCGTCCCGATCGTCACGCAAACACGTATATGTGGGCGTGGACATGGTTGCCCCGGGAAGCAACACTTGTGGCACCGACCATGACGACACGGCGACAGTTTGGCCACAAGCCGGCAACGACGCCTAGGGGGTGCGGCGATGCGGGCCAGAAGACAACGGGTGAAGCGCTCCGATTACCTCAGCGACGCTCTGACGCTGCTGAGCGGCTGGACGCAGGACGGCGTTCAGCTCAAGCGCGAACTGGCGTGCGACGACAGTCAGCATGCCGCATTGACGGAACGGATCAAGGTGGCGGCGGACACACTGCGCATACGCCCCAGCATCCGGCGAACCGACGGTCACACTCAGATCTGTCTGGGTGACCGCGACGGCGACACGCTCACGGACGGTGAGGTTGCCCTGGCGGCTCGGATCGAGGACTTCTACCGTACGGTCACCGCTCCCCATGGCCCTTGATCGCTACTCTCGGGCCATGGGTGAATTGATTTACGACAGCAAGGGGCAGCTCCAGCAGATCGAGAGCGGCCTGCTGGACGGCGAGCAGATCATCGCCGTGTACGACGCGGTGGGCGCCGGCACGGGCTTCATCGGCCTGACCAACCGGCGCGTGATCATCCAGGACAAGTCGTTCGTCGGCAAGCGCGTCGCGCTCACCAGCATCCCGTACTCGAAGGTCAGTAGCGTCAGCGTGGTCAGCAACAAGAGCTGGGCCGGCCAGTTCTTCTCCACCGGCACGATCGCGATCACGGTCGGCCAGCACGTCTACGAGGTCGAGTTCCGCGGCTCGGAGAAGACCCACCACGTGCACAACGTGATCCTGCACTACGCCAGCTAGCTGAGGACCCGCGTCGGCAGCGGCGTCTCGGTCACCGAACCGTCGGCCGCGCGCTTGAGCTCGTATCCCAGCGGGCCCGGCCGGTCGGCCACCACCTCGCTCAGCGTGGTGCCGCGATAGACCAACCCGGCGCCGTCGTCGGTCGCGTAGCCGTCGCCGAGCGTGCCGTCGCCGATCAGCTCGTGCATCTTGGGCCGCCGCTGCGCCTCGGCGTCGTAGTGCACGCCGTTCGAGTACGGCAGCCAGCCCAGTCCGTCGGTGAAGCCGCGCAGGCCGGGACCGTAGCTGTCGGTGCTGCCGCCCTGATGCCAGCAGATCGAGCCGGCGGAGACGCCACCGAGCACCACGCCCGACTGCCAGGCCTCGTGCAGGATCTCGTCGACGCCGTGCGCCCGCCACACCGCGCACAGGTTGGCCACGCTGCCGCCGTGCACCCAGATGATGTCCTGCTCGAGCAGGTGGGCGCGGATGTCGGTGACGTTCGGCATGGGGAAGAGCTGCAGGTGCGACGCGACGAATTCGGTGCCGGCGAAGGCCGCGTAGTGCGCGCCGATGATGGCCGCCGGGTCGCCGCTGGCCTGGGTCAGGAAGCAGATCCGCGGTCGCGGCACCCGGGCCAGCTCGGCGGCGAGCCGGTGAATGCGCCCGGGCCGCCAGGCGAAGTCGCCGAACGGCCCGACCTCGAAAAACGCGCTGGTGGCCAGGATCGTGGGCTCGTCGGCAGTCACCGCACCATCATCGTGCAGGCATCGGTGGTGTCGAGCACCAGGTCGGCGGCGATGTCGATGGCCAGCCGCAACCGCAGCGGGTCGCCCTCGACCGCGGCGAAGGCCTGATCGACCCGCTCGGCGAAACGCTCGGGAGCGCCCGGCAGAGCATTGGTGGCGGCCACGGCGCCCTTCTCGTTGATCAGCCACCGGCCGGCCGCGCCGTGCAGGGCGTGCGCACACACGCCGACCAGCCGGAACAGGCAGCCGGCGACGAAGGCGGTGTCGGTGCGCGGCAGGCCCTTGCGCGCGACCGCGACCAGGAAGTCGGCTTCCCACAGGCCGGCGACCAGGGCCTGGGACAGCGCCGGCGGGTAAGGCTGCAGACTGCTCCGCAGGCGGGCCAGCTCGCCGGTCGGGTCACTCAGGATCCGGCCCAGGGCCAATTCCCCGGCGTACGCGTGATCGGCGAACCCGAGCGGGTGGCCACCCTGCTGATGGAAGGCGTAGCGGCCCTGCCCGACGTCGGCGCACACCCCGCGTACGCGGTCGAGGTCGCGATAGATGAAGTCGAGCGCACCGCCGTCGACCTCGAGCCAGCCGCCGCCGTCGACCCACGGACCCCAGCCGCCGGGCTCGGTGACCCGGGCCGAGGCCCCGGACAGGGACCGGGCAACCGCGCCGAGGCGGTCGACGTCGAGCGGGGCGCGGTAGTAGATGCCCAGGTCGGTGTCGGACTCCGGGGTGTGCGTGCCGCGGGCCCGGCTGCCGCCCAGCACGACACCGATCACGCCGGGGACACGGCCGACCTCGGCGGCGATCTCGGCCAACCGGGTGTCGCTCAGGGTCATCGGCGTGCCTCGATCAGAACGCGGGTGGCGTGGGACACGAACATGCCCTTCACGGTGATCTCGTCGTGGACGGCTCGCAACTGGGCGCGGTACTTCCCGATCGTGAAATCGGGCACCGTCCACACGACCTTGCGCAGGAAATGCGCCACCGCGGCGACGTCGTGGAACTCGGCGCGCAGGCGCTCATCGCGTACTCGCAGGACCTCGAAACCGGCAGCTTCCGCGGCCGCCGCGATCTGCTCGGGGTGCTGGTGGGCCGGCGGCGGAAGCGGACCCATCATGGCCTCGGAGAGCTCGCGATTGCTGCCGGCGCCGATCTGCTGGGACAGGAAGGTCCCACCGCCCCGGAGCACGCGGGCGATCCCGGGCCAGTCCGTGGTGACCGGGTGGCGGCTCACCACCAGGTCGAACGAGTCGTCGCGGAACGGCAGCCCGTCGGTCGCGACCACCTGCGGAATTCTGGCCTTGGCCACCGGGATGTTCGGCGGCCAGGCCTCGGTGGCGACGCGTTGCCCAGCGGTGCCGGCTTTCGCCATGGCGTACGCGAAGACCTCGCCGCCCCCGGTCTGCAGGTCGAGCGCGGCCGCGGCACCGGTGAGCCGCTCGGCGACCAGGTCGGCGTACCCCCACGAGGGCCGTTGCTCGGTCGCGCGGCCCTCGAACCACGAGAAGTCCCAGCCCGCGAGCGGAACGGCCGCGGCCTCGTCGAGCAGGGCGTCGAAGTCCATCACTGCGGCAGTGTGGGGATCTCCGGCTTGGCGGCGCAATCCATTTGCGGCGGCTCGCCACCCAGCGCGTCCAGGTCGAGCAGTTCGATGTCCTGGCCGAGCACGGTCAGCTCGTTCTGGTCGTCCGTGCAGTACGCCTTGGCCCGGCGCCCCAGCGGCACACAGAGATCGAGCTTGCGACGGCACTCCCGGTCGCGGCCGCCGTGCGGACGGCCGAAGCCGCGGCGTGAGCCGAAGGTGATCACGCGATCCTGGGGCTCGCGGGTGACGGTGATGTCCATCAGCTTGCGGTCGGTCTCCTGGCCGTCGGTCAGCGTCACCAGGTAGCGCAGCGCCTCCTCGCCGGGCACGCCGGCCGCGGTGACCTTGCGGGTGCCGCGCAGCAACGACGGGTCGCGGACGAAACGGGTCTGGAAGGGCACCTCGCGCTTCTCGACGTCGGTGCGGGTGGTGATCGACGGTTGCGCCGGGGCGGCGCTGATCGGCGCCTGCGGCCGGTCCGGTTGGGTGTGGGTGCGTACGGGGGCCTGGGCCGCGGCAGTCCTGGGCGGGGCCTCAGCCGCGCGGCGTGGCTCGCGCGGGCCGGTCCGGTCGGCCTGATCGGTCGTACGGGACAGGGTTGCCGCCGGGTCGAGGCCGGGCTTGGCCGGAACGTACGGGGGCGGCGCGGGCGCCTGAAGTTCGGCGTCGGCCTGCGGGGCAGCGGCCTGGCCGACCGCGGTGACGATGCCCGGCGCGTCGGGGCCGTCCTTGGTCAGCACGGCGACGCCGCCCACGGCCGCGCCGATCACGATGAGCAACGCAGTGGTGCCGGCCGTAATCCGTACGCCGAAAGGCAGCCGGGCCCACCAAGACTTTCGTGGCATTTCGAGCAATTGCTGCAATGAGTCACTAGTTGTCTGGTTTTGCACCCATGCATTGTGCGGCGCGAGGCCCCGGACGCAAGCATCCGGGGCCTCGTGGCGTTTTTGATCTCTTGTGTGCTCAGGCGGCGTTGCGAACCGTCTCGAGGGCCTTGCTCCAGGTCACGGTCTGGTCGAGGACCAGGCCGAGGGCCTGCTCCTGACGCTCGCTCGGCAGGAACTTGCTGTAGTTCTCGAAGTCGGTCGCGAGCGACAGCAGAACCTGCGCGCGCACGTCGGCCAGCATGAGCTCGCCGGCGATCAGGCGCAGATGCTCGACCGCGCGGGCGCCACCGGCCGCGCCATAGCCGACGAAGCCGGCGGCCTTGTTGTTCCACTCCTTGAAGAGGAAGTCGATCGCGTTCTTCAGGGCGCCCGACGTCGAGTGGTTGTACTCCGGGGTCACGAAGACGAAGCCGTCGAAGGAGTCGATCTTCTTGGCCCACTCGATAGTGTGCGGCTGGCTGTACTGGCCCATCGAGGGCGGGATCGCCTCGTCGAGGTGGGGCAGGTTGTAGTCGAGAAGGTCGACCAGCTCGAACTCGGCGTCGGTGCGCTTGGCGGCGACGTCGTAGACCCACTTGGCCACGGCTTCGCCGTTGCGGCCGGGGCGGGTGCTGCCGAGGATAATGCCGATCTTGGTCATCGCTGTTCTTCCCTTGCCTGGCGTTGGTCGGTGTGTCCTCGCGATCTAACTTGCTGCGTCAAGCAACTATTCCTGCAATCCCGGCTTACGATCAACGTCATGTCCGCCACATCACCCGATCCGGTACTGCCACCGGGTCTCACCGCCCTCTCCGCCGAGGAAGAGACGGTCATGCGGGCGCTCGGCCGGCTCCTGCTCGTGCTACCTCGGGCCATGAACGCCGACCTCGAGGCCGAGCAGCGCATGACGGCGAGCGAATACAACGTGCTGCGCCACCTCTCCGAGGACCCGAACGGCCGGATGCGCATGAGCGAGCTGGCCCAGTCGTGTGACATGTCCCTCAGCGGCATGACCCGCCTGGCCGCCAAACTGGAATCCCAGGGCTACCTGAACCGGGTCAAGTGCGACGAGGACGCCCGGGGCTGGAACGCCGTCCTGACCGACGAGGGCTTGGCCCGCCTGCGCGAGGCCTGGCCCACCCACCTGGCCAGCGTCCGCCGCCACATCTTCGACCACCTCGACGGCCTCGACCTCGACGACCTGGCCGCCGCGCTGAACAAGATGGCCACCGATGCGGACCTGCGATGACGACCATTGAGGAACGGCCCTGGGACGATCCGGCCGGCGCCGCCTTGCGAAAGGCCCAGCGAGCCGAACTCGACGAGCGCTACGGCAGCGACGACCACGAGCCCGGCACAGCGCCGACCGCCGCCGACATCGACCTGTTCCTGGTCGCCTCGGCCCCCGACGGCACGCCCCTCGCCTGCGGCGCCCTCCGCCGCCTGACCGGGACAAGCGCCGAGATCAAGCGCATGTACGTCGTCCCAGCCAGCCGCGGCAGCGGCGTGGCCACGGCCGTGCTGCGCGCCCTGGAAGCAGCCGCCGTCACCCGCGGCTGGACGACGCTGCGCCTCGAAACCGGCACGGAACAGCCCGAGGCGATCCGCTTCTACGAACGCGAGGGCTACACCGAGATCCCGCTCTTCGGCCCGTACGTCGGATCAACCCTGTCCGTCTGCTACGAGCGAACTTTGTAGGACGTCGCTGTCGCGCAAAATCTCAGGCTCTCGCGGCTGGTCCAGTCGCGAGGTGATCGAGGCGCTTGCCAACAGCCGCGTCGCCACGGCCGATATGGCGAGATCAGCCGTGTCGCGCTCTGGCTGCTCCAGCAGCCGCATCACCTTGCGGTCCCGGTCGATCCACGAAGAAGGACCCTGCGAGTCGAGCACCAGCGATTCGATGCTCACGCCGCATGCTCCATCCCGTCGGTGCCATGCAGGAGAGCCTGCGCCTCGGCCATCTCCTGATCGGTGAAAGCCCCGAACTCACCTTGGTAGTGGTCCAGGTCCTCTCGCAGAAGCCTGCGCCGCTCGGCCCGCTCGGCCTGCTCGGTCAGATAACCAGAGACGTTGTCGGTGTGCGTCTTCATGCTGTCCAGCAGCTCCGCCGGTAGCGTGATCGTTACCTTTCTCGTCTTCGCCATACCGCGACCGTCCCGCGGCGAAATGTGCTCGCTCCGGCCTTGGCCCTGCCTGCCCGACGTGTTCCTCGCCGGTCGCCACCTCGACCCGGTCACTCGGATCGTCAAGGAGGTCGCTGACGATCGCGCCGAGTCGGCCGTGATGACTGGAGTGTGCTCTCGCTCTCGGGCGGTGCCCTGGGAGACTGAGCGGATGCGTCCACGGCCCGGCGAAGTGCTGCACTTCAGCGAAGACCCGACGATCGCCCGGTTCGTGCCGCACGTCGCGCTCACCTCGCAGGAGGCGGAGGCGTACGTGTGGGCGGTCGGGCACGACCGGGCGCCCGACTACTGGTTCCCGCGTCAGTGCCCGCGGGCGATGGCGTGGGTGGTCGACGGGACGTCCGATGTGGATCGCGAGCGCATCGTCGGGGCCGGCAGCGGGGTGCGTGTGCATGCCATCGAGTACGGGTGGCTGGAAGCGTTGCGTACGACCAGGGTCTACGCCTACCGGCTCCAGGCGGGGCCGTTCCAGCCGATCGCCGCACCGGGGTCCGAGCCGCACGCCATGGTCGCCACCGAGCCGGTCGAGCCGCTGGGCCCGGCCGTCCCCGTGGGGGACTTGATCGCGTGCCATGCCGAGGCCGGCATCCAGTTGCGCGTTCTCGACAACCTGTGGCCCTTCTGGGATCAGGTTGTCGAGAGCACGCTCGGCTTCAGCGGCATCCGCCTGCGCAACGCTAAGGGCTCGCCGAGAAATAACACGTTGGTTGGATCTTTATCGGGCGGGGTTTAGGACCGTTTGGTGCCGGCCGC